>CAZLUY010000316.1:0-14625 GCA_964562785.1 uncultured Limnohabitans sp.
CTTCTCTGATGGGCTCCACAGCGAAGAAAGGAATGATTCCTACAATGGATCTAACTCTCATCTTCTTAGAGGCTTCGCCAGGTCTATGGAGTACATCATAGAAGAATTGGTCCTGATCATCCCAAAGAGAAAAACCTTCCTTGGAGATGTTATTCATTGCTCCAGCGATGTAAAGGAAATGTTCCAAAAACTTCGTAGCTGAAAACTGATACACCATGTTATACTCACATAGATCTAGAGAAATCCTCAGCATGTTTAATGAAAACATGGCCATCCATGAGGTAGCATCAGCCTGCTCTAGTTTGCCATGGAATTTTTGGACATGGCTACGATCGAAAACTGAAATATTATCAAGTCCCAGGAATCCTCCTTCGAATATATTTTGCCCATCACTATCCTTTTGATTTACCCACCAGGTAAAATTCAGCATGAGCTTGTGAAAGGCTCTTTCAAGAAACTCCTGATCTCCTTTACCACCATTTCTTTTTTTATCAATCTGGTAGACTCGCTCCACTGCCCAAGCATGAACTGGAGGGTTAACATCAGAGAAATTCCATTCGTATGCAGGAATCTGACCATTGGGGTGCATGTACCACTCATTTAGAAGCAATAGCAATTGATCTTTGGCGAATTCAGGATCTAGTCGTGCAAGAGGAATACAGTGGAAGGCAAGATCCCATGCAGCATACCAGGGGTATTCCCATTTATCTGGCATGGAGATAATGTCATAATTCTGAAGGTGTTTCCAATTGCTGTTTCTACCGTTTTTCCTTGCCTTATGGGGTTTGTACCTACCCGGATCTCCCTCCAGCCAACGCTCTACATCATAGTAATAAAACTGCTTGGACCAGAGCATTCCTGCATAGGCCTGCCTTTGGATGTTAAGTAAATCCGGATTTTCAACGCCTTTTTGAAGGCTAGCATAAAACTCATCAGTTTCTCTAATCCTTTTCTCGAACCAGTCCTCACATGCAGATAATGGATCTTCAGTTTTTTGGTGCTGAAGCCTTAGGCGCACTTCTTTTTTTCCTCCCGCAGGAATCTTGATTCTGTAGATAGCTGACGCCTTAGTTCCGTAATCTGCGGGATTCAGATGGCTATCATCTTCGTCAATTATGTAATCGTTGATGGCATCCTTTAGGAATTGTTTCTCATTTGTGATTTGATAAAGTCTCTGTCTATTGGTCTCGTTGTCACAAAATTTCAGTTCGGGTTCTCCGTCGAAAGTGACCGTATAATTTCCTGATTTTGGAGAGAAAGCCTTGATGGACTGAGACGATGTTTTACTGAGTCTTGGCATAAATGGCTCATGGCCAGTGAACCAGGTTTTTCGGAACCAGAGAGTTGGGATAACCCAAATCTCTGCCTCTTCAGGTCCCCGATTATGTATGGTAGCCTTAGCGAAAATATCTTCAAAGTCCTTTTTTGCATATTCAAGGAAAATATCGAAGTACTTGTCTTCATCAAAAATGCCGGTATCAAGGATTTCGTACTCTGGGTTCGTTTTACCAAGCTTTGAATTAATGTTTACAAGCTCCTGATAAGGGAATTCCTCCTGAGGATACTTGTATAGCATTTTCATGTAGCTATGAGTGGGAGTGGAGTCGAGGTAATAATAGAGTTCTTTTACGTCCTCACCATGGTTACCCTGATTTCCAGTTAGTCCAAAAAGACGCTCTTTAATAAATGGATCTTTGCCATTCCAGAAGCCCCATGCAAAGCAAAGTTTTTGTTTATAATCAGAAATTCCGCCTATACCTTCTTCACCCCAACGGTACGCTTTACTACGTGCCTCGTCATGGGTGACATTTTCCCAAGCGGCACCATCTGGACTATAGTCTTCTCGAACCGTTCCCCACTGTCTGTCAGTGAGATAAGGTCCCCATTTTTTCCAGTGCTTTTTGTAATCCTTGTCTTCTCTTAATCGCTTTCTTTCTGCTGACATTAGCTAATAGGCCTGACCTAGGCGGTGAAATTATCACTTTCCGCCGATTATTAATCAAAATAGGTTGCCACTTAGACTTTGAAATAGGACAAATGTTTCTAAAAGCCAGGTGCAATTTTAAAGTAAAGAATGAAATAGGGCCTAGACCAATATTTCTAATAGATTAAAATTAAGCCATTGAGTTAAAAGTTACGAGAAATTCTATTCTACATTTGTAGAATCAAAAAGTTATTCTACATTTGTAGAAGAAGATAAGATCTACTGAATGAAGCTCTCAAAAACTGAAGAAGAATTAATGAATCATTTATGGAGCCTGAAAAAGGCTTTCATGAAAGATTTGCTAGAAAGGTATCCTGAACCGAAACCTGCAGCTACCACAATTTCCACCTTGCTCAAAAGGATGGCCGATAAGGAGTTTATCTCATTTAGAACGATTGGTAATATGCGAGAGTATTTCCCTTTGGTAAGTAAGGAGTCATATTTTGCCAGTCATATTAATGGTCTGATAAAAAACTTTTTTAATGATTCTCCTGGTCAGTTCGCCTCCTTCTTTACAAAGAAGACTGATTTAAGCTCTGATGAACTCAAGGAACTAAAGGCTCTGATTGACAAACAATTAGAAAAGAAGAAATAATGGAATACTTGCTGAAATCAATATTGCTTTTGCTGGTTTTTCTCCTGGTTTATAAGGTGTTCCTCCAGCGTGAGACACTCTATCATTTCAATCGTTTTTTCCTGCTATTTGCCGTTTTGGCTTCTTTCCTAATTCCGCTAAATACGATAGAGATCCAACAGGAACAATCAAGCCTACTTCCCGAGCAAATCACAGAGGAGGCAATAATGGAATCACGTGCTTCTATTTCTGATTTCAATGGCTCAATGGAGCGGTCCCAACTGAGTTATGGGGTGAATTGGCTAGAAATTGGCCTATGGTCAGCATATGCTCTTGGTTGTTTTGCCATGTTTCTGCGATTGGTCTTCAACCTAAAGGTCATTCATGACAAAATCAGCAAAAACGTCCAAGTGAGGTTTAGGGGAGAAACTCTGATTCTTCTGGAAGATGGAAGCCTTCCGCATTCTTTCCTTCAATGGATATTCGTCAATAAGCCGGAATATGAATCCAATGGAGTTTCAGAGGCAGTTTTTGCTCATGAACAGGCACATGTAAAAGGTAAGCACAGTCTTGATATTCTATTTATTGAGCTCTTGCTTATTCCCTTTTGGTTTCACCCCGGTCTTCATTGGATAAAAAAATCCATTCAATTGAACCACGAATTCATTGCGGATCAAAAGGTTCTTGAATCGATCGATTCAGTTGGATATCAACAAGAGTTACTCTTTCTTCTTCAAAGTACTCAAGACCATTCTTTGGTCAGTCAGTTTGGCTTCGGTGTAGCTAAAAAAAGATTACAAATGATGAATCATAAAACTAAACCAACTATGAAATTTCTTAAAATATTTGTTCTGATTCCTCTTGTGGGAATCCTAATCTTCGGTTTTAGCAGTAGAAAATATGTACCAATCCAATCGGAGATCAATCTTGAGAATGAGTTAGGTCTGGCTCTTCCTACAGAATCTTCTCTTAAAGTAAATGTCGTTGAAAAAGGCTTGGTGGAAGTAAATGGGCAGCGATTGATATATTCGGATTTTTCAACCTACCTCAAGCAAAACCCGCAGATCGAAAAGATTGACCTTTATGCCAATTCGGAGCTGGAAATGCGTATTGTCTCTGATATTCATAAAGTAATGAGAGAAGCTGGGGTGAATCGAATGACTTACCACCAATTGGTAGAGCCAAAAAACTCTGAGCTGATCGGTGAGAAGGAAGAAAGTCCTGAAACCATTTCAGTTACCTACATTGAGATAGCAGACTCGGCAAAGGTCCAGGCTTTTGATCGTGACGTGACAGCCTATCACAAGCGATTAAAGGAAGGAGAGCATTTTGTCTTTCGCTCTGAAGAAGAGCAGGAGGAGATTATGGAAATCTGGTCTGACCTTGGAGGCAGATATTTCAGGCTCTCAGCTGCTGATAAAAAGAAAGTGGCACGACCGAATAATCCCATTCGCCCATATGTGAGGCTTGAATTAGACGGCGAGGTCTACTATAAGCTGAAGGAAGACCTGACTGAGGAAGAAATTGCAAGTTTCCCACCTCCGCCACCACCACAGAAAGCAAAGTTAGATTCAGTACCCATGCTAGCTCCTCCTCCTCCGCCACCAGCTCAGCCAAGACTTGATTCCTTACAAGCTTTACCAGCTCCACCGGTTGCTCCAAATCCAATAGATAGCATTTCAGCCTTGAAAGTAGCTCCTGTTGCCCCAATTAGACCGCAGGCTCCGATTAGCCCCAAAGCTCCTGTCAAAAAGGAAAAAAGTAATTAAGTGGGAAATTCTAAGTTCACCTTTATCGCCAAATCTTTTTCGGAAGGGTTGGCGATATCGCTTTCTTCCCATTCTGAGCAAAGATGAAAGAACTTATCCTGCCAGGTGCTCTCCCAATTTCTAAATTTCTGTACTACCAGATCATATTCCTGATTTAATCCTGGGAGCCTGTTAAAATCAAATTCATTATGATACTTTCCAATCCTCAGGAGTTCAATCTCTGAGGCATTGCAAAGTTGCTCATATTGCCCTTTAACCGGGATTACCAGTACGGGCTTACCTAAGTAGAGCGCTTCACAGATGGACTCAAAACCAGCTGTAGAAACATAACCTTTGCAATGTGCCAAGGCATGGAGGAAATTTTGTTCGTGGATAGGATGTAGTTCAAGATTTGGGAGTGGCAGCTGGACCTCATTAATTCCTTTTCTATCCCAAAAAGCCCGGATTTTTTTCTTAGGATTTGCTTTAGCAAAATTGATTACATCTTCAGCATATCCATCATTCACCATATAGGCCAGGTAAAAATCTGAGTGACTTATAATTTGCGACTTAACTTTTTCGCGTATTAGAGGAGGGAAGATTCGGATTTCAGATCGCTCTTGGTTTTCGACAAATGATAAGGCTATTTTCTCCTTTGCAAATAGTGTTGTTAATCTGGTATTGAGTTTATATAAGTATTTCTCCAACCCTTTCTTTTTTGGGAATAAATAACCTCTCTCCAGGCAAAGGTATTGGTGGCCTATTACCCAATGAACTGCTGAGGTACGGTAAAGAAGGAAATACATTCCACCCAGTAGATCATAAAAATTTAAGATCACATCTGGTTGATGCCTCCGCACCAGTTTATCTATTTTATTTAAGCTTCTCTGATACTTGTGAGACCGTCTCAGATTGTAAGTGATGGTTTTCCAAAGAAGGATTTTCTTACTCGTCTTGTCCGTTTTGAAGTTTGGACTATCCAGTTTGTAAAGTCTGGTTTTGAGACCGGCTTTAACGAATTGAGGAACTTTTCTTCGTTTGCTTTTACCGATCACCGCTCCTACAAGCTCGTGTCCTTGCTCTTCAAGAATATTGGACAAGGTAATAGCCTGAGTCATATGGCCACGACCTTCACCTTGAATTAAGAATAGAAATTTCATGACAATTGAATAGAAGATGCTGAATCCAGATCATCCGGTTTCCTGAATGACACTTCACGGAATGGCTGTGAATCAATTGTTTTGCTGACGGCAGCTGGCTTCGTGTCAAATTTTGTTTCTGTGAAATAAATCAGTTGCCAATTCCCTTCCTGATCTTCCGCTAAGGCACTCATGGTTTCCACCCAATCACCTGAATTCATGTAATGGATTCCATTGATCATTCGGTTTTCAGCTTTGTGAATGTGTCCGCATATTATCCCATCGCAATTTTTGACTTTTGCCATTTTAGCCAGTTCTGTTTCGTATTCATCGATGTAGGACACAGCAGATTTCACCTTACTTTTCACGTATTGGGAAAGCGAAAAATATGGGAGGCCTCTTTTCACCCGGTAGCGATTGACTACTCCATTAAGCCAAAGAAGAAATGTGTAACCCATATCTCCGAGGTATGCGATCCATCGGAAGTGAGTTGTGATACTGTCAAATACATCTCCATGAGTAACGAAATAGGTCTTTCCATTGCTTCGGTAGATCATGTCTTTTTGAATCCTGAGATTGCCAACAGCCATTGGCAGGATTTGATCCAAAAAATCATCATGATTGCCACGTAGGTAATATACTTTAGTCTGGTTTCGCTCCATGAGCTTCAGTATTCTGTTAAAAAAGCGGGTATGTTTTCGTTTCCAAGCGCCGCTTTTTCTCAGTTGCCAACCATCTATGATGTCACCGTTTAGGATTAGGTTTTCGCATGTGAATTCTTTGAAAAACCTTGTGACCTCTTTGGCTTTGGAGCCCTTTGTCCCTAAATGTATGTCAGAGACAACAATAGTTTTGAAATGTGTTTTCAATCTTCGGGTTTTAGTCAAATGTAGTTTCCCTATGTGACTCAAAACCTGAGAAATCATTATGGATTTCTTATTTCTAAAGGACTTTTGGCCATAAAGATGAACTTAGTGTTAGGACTATTTTAATTTTCCCTATGAGCTTTTAGATTTAGGCTAAGCCTGTTGTACTATGAAGATTTCCATTATCCTGGAGTGGGAGAATGCGTTGCTTTCAGAATTGGATCGAACCGCAGTAATGATCCAAAAGCTTTTCTCTCAAATGAGGAAGAGAAAGGAAGATTTTGAACTCATAATCGTTCACGATCCAGACTTAGTCGATGAGCCTTTCATTCTTGATTTTTTGCAACAGCCCAACGTGAATCTGGCTAAGGATGAATTGGCAATTTTCCGGTTTTTACCTCGGTTAGGGATGCATTATTTCGTATTGAAGAATGAAGGGGTGATGGCTTCGACAGGAGATACGGTGATTCTAATTGATAGTGATGTTATTCCGGAAGATGGTTGGCTGTCTAATCTGATCGAAGCTTTTTTGGAAAATCCTGATTCCATAATTGGAGGTTTAGCTTATATCGACTTTTCAGATTTTATAGGGAAATGCTTTGCTCTTGGGTGGTTCTTCCCATTACGGCCGTTGCAGCCTACTTTTACAGAAACGTCTATTATTTTTTCTAATAATCTAATTGCTAGCAGGGAGTTGCTTATTACCAACCCTTATCCAGATATGGCTGATAAGGTGACTCGAAGTGCTGATTTAATTTTGTGGCAAAGACTAAGGGAAAAAGGTATCAAGATTTTTTTCCATACTGGAGCGTGCGTTTCACATCCTTCTCCAAATGGCTTAAGTCATTTTTTAAATAGGGGATTGGCTGAGGGAAGAGACGACTACTTGATCCTAAAGGAACCCGAGACAAAAAGAGCCTATCCAAGTTGGAGTTTCATCAAGATATGGAGGCTGAAATCCTGGGAATTTATTAAGAAACTCGGTACTCAAAGTAATCAGGTTGAAATGAAGGCTTACCAAAAAGTCCCGGCCTTTATGGTTATGTTTTTTTATTACCTATTGTTTTTGATTGGAGGCATCTTGACAATGCTTTTTCCATCCGCAGCCAAAAAGGCTTGGCAGATTTAATCTCCTACTTGGATTTTATACCAATGGTCGAGGAAAGAGCCCTCGGAGTACTAGTTTTGGCAAGATTAAAAAATCAAGTATATGCGAAGACTACTACTCCTTTGTTTAATTCTTGGATCATTTTCCTCAGTTCAGGCTCAGGAAGTTTATCCGGGAAATTATGAACTAGCTGCACGCTTTTCTCCTCAGAAAATCAGAAAGATGGTTTTCTCTACCCGTGTGGATCCACATTGGTCCAAGAGCTCCGATAAATTTTGGTACGAGTATGAGACGAGTGACGGGACAAATTGGTACATGGTAGACCCTTCAAAAGGAACCAAAAGTGAGCTTTTTGATAGAGATGAATTAGCAATGGAAATCACCAGAATTGTCCGAGACCCTTATGACGGGAAGCATCTGGAATTAGACAATTTGAAATTCATTGAAGATGAAAATGCCATCAGGTTTGAGGTAAAGAGTTCTTCTGAAATGGTGCTGAAAAAGGATTGGGAAGAAATCAAGATGAAGGATGCAAGCGCTACAGATTCTATGGAAAAGAAGACTTATTTCTTCCAGTTTGACATTACCAATCAGCAACTTACCGAGAGGGTAGATGCAGTAAAGGATCCTGAAGAGCTATCGTGGGCCATCATTTCTCCTGATTCCAGTAAGGTGATCTTCGCTAAGAATCATAATCTCTTTATGATGGATAAAGAGAATTTCCTTAAGGCTGTAAAAGATGAAAAGGATAGCACTATCGTTGAGACTCAGCTAACTGAAAATGGTGAAGAGAATTACTCCTACGCCTTTATACAGAGAGGGGATGATAATGTACAAAAGGAAAAGAAAAAGGATGATCGTCGACCTGTTCGACTTAGATGGAGTCCTGATGGATCTGCCTTTGTTATGACCCGTACTGATTCTAGACATGTCAAGGACCTATGGGTGATTCACAATACCAGAAATCCAAGACCCACGCTGGAGACTTACAAATATGCCATGCCAGGCGAAAAGGATCAGCCGCAGACAGATCTACTTCATTTCTCTTTTGAGTCTATGGAAATGACAGAATTACCTATCTGGACCTTCAAGGATCAAACTGTTGGTCTATGGAATGCTGATCAAAAAATCAGTTCCAGAGATGACGATTTCAGACCAGCCTATTGGCTCGGTGATGAAGATGAAGTTTACTTCTCTATTACTTCTAGAGATCTGAAGAGAGTGGATGTTTGCCGCTGGAATCTAGCTACAAATGAAAAGGAGGTAGTTATCGAGGAGAGATTCAATACCTATATTGACTTTGTCAAGCCTGGATTAATCAAAGGGGGCGAAGAAATCATTTGGTGGTCAGAAAGAGATGGATGGGGACATTTTTACCTCTATGGTAAAGACGGTTCTTTGAAGAGACAATTGACCAAAGGAGCATTCCACACAGCGGGTATTCAGAGGATTGATGAGAAAAATGGCCGTTTGTTTTTTGCGGCCAATGGACGTGAAGCAGGAGAGGACCCTTATTACGAGCACCTATACAGCGTGAGCCTAAATGGTGGATCCATTAGTTTATTGAATCCGGGCAATTTCAATTTCCAGTCTTCAGTAAATGATCAGGGAAACTATGCTGTGGTTAATTATTCCCGAGTAGATTCCAACCCGGAGTCCATTCTGATTGACCGCAATGGTAAAAAAGTGATGGACTTGGAAACAGCCGATCTTAGCCAGCTTTTCGCAGCGGGTTACCAATTTCCAGAGCCTTTCACATTCAAGGCGGATGATGGAGTGACTGACTTGTATGGTGTAATGTATAAGCCATTTGATTTTGATTCTACTCGCAAATATCCTTTGGTTCAGTATGTATACCCTGGACCTCAGACGGAAGCTGTAAACAAGTCTTTCAGTGCCAGCATGGATCGAACTGATCGTTTAGCCCAGTTTGGGTTCGTTGTAGTGACTTTAGGAAACAGAGGAGGACATCCTGCCAGATCAAAGTGGTATCATAATTATGGGTATGGTGATTTGAGAGATTATGGTTTGGCGGATAAAAAGGCAGCCGTTGATCAACTTGCCGACAGATTTGATTTTATAGACCGTAGTAAAGTGGGAATTCATGGACATTCCGGAGGTGGCTTTATGTCCACAGCTGCGATGCTCGTGTATCCTGATGTCTTCAAGGTTGCTGTTTCTTCAGCTGGAAATCATGAGAATAATATTTATAACCGTTGGTGGTCCGAGAAACACCATGGAGTAAAAGAGGAAATCTCAGTAGAAGGAGATACAACTTTTGTTTATCAGATAGAAAAGAATCCAGATTTGGCTAAAAACCTGAAAGGTCATCTTATGCTATCTACTGGTGATGTTGACAACAATGTGCACCCTGCAGGTACAATTAGAATGGCTTCAGCTCTAATCAAGGCAGGTAAGCGATTTGAATTTGTGATCATGCCGGGGCAGCGCCATGGCTATGGCTCAATGCGAGAGTATTTCTTCTGGAAAATGGGAGATTATTTCACCCGTCATTTATTGGGTGATAATACCCCACCACCAGTTGATATGATAGAAATGCAAAGAGATAAACCTCAGGATAATTAATTTGAAAGAGCTCAATTCTAAATGGAATTGAGCTTTTTTGTTACTTTGGATTTGCTGTTAACTCCCATTCTTTTTTAATGAAAATCGCCCTCATTATTTCAGGCCTTCGAGGTTTATTTTATGCAAGCTTAGAAGTGGCTAAACGGCTCAATGATAGAGGATGTGAAGTGGTTTTTGCCTCTACAAGTGATCTTGAGGAAAGACTGAAACCATATGGGTATGATTTTGTGCGCTTGCCCTCGATGCATTTACCACGAGTTCTGACTGAAGATTTCCATTTACAATTCCAGGATGCTATCAATAGTCTGAATGCAGACAGTTACATCATAGATACCGAGTGTCCTGTCTATGTGATTGCCGCCAAATCCCTAAAGAAAGAAACCTTTATTCTAAATCATTTCTTACCGATCCCAACACGTCCAGATCTCCCAATACCAAATTTAAATATCATTCCTGGAGAAGGGTTTTATGGTAATCAAGTCATGGTTCCATTGTCCTGGATGAAGAAAAGACTTAGTCATTTTGGTCGGGCTACCTTAGATAAAATCAAGAATAAGGGGGCTGACAGAAGAAGTCTTCTAATCAGACTTGCTCGAAAAATGGGACTTAGAAAAAAGGACTATTTATTCAGCAAAACCCTCCTGCCGGGCCCATATTTATATTTTGCTGATGTTCCAATGCTTCATATTACCGCAGAAGATTTGGATTTTTCTCATGGTCTGAGGCAAGAGGAGCATTATGTAGGGCCCATGGTTTTTCTTGACAGGAAGGACTCATCGAATAAAGAAGATGAAGATCAATTGGAAGGTATAATCAAGGAGACTAAGAGCTCCGAGAAGAAACTGGTCTATTGTGCACTAAGTTCTTTAAAGGCTGTACAGGAGAGCTTCGTTTCTACTTTGATTGAAGGTTTGAAGGACACTCCTAATCTTCAAGTAATCATTGGTTTAGGTGGTAAAACCAAGAGACCTGAGAACGAAATTCCAGAGAACTTCCATTTCTTCAATTGGGTCAATCCATTAAAGGTCTTACCCCATGCTGACGCGGCAATAATTACTGCCGGATTTCACACCATTCATGAGTGTCTATATTTCAAAGTACCTGTTTTATCTTTCAGTTTTAGCACCACAGATCAAAATGGATTTCAAGCTAGAATACGGGCTAAAAAACTTGGAATAAATGGAGATTTTCAATCTGAGACTCCTGAATCTTTAAAGCACAAAGTAGACGAGTTACTTAATTCTAATGAATTTGAAGCTCCTCTAAAACTAATGAGTGTACACATTAAGGCTTACAAAAAAAACCAGGTTTTGGAAAACCTGGTCCTTCAATCTACTCCCTCAGAATTGCTTAACCGTTAAAGATCAACTTAAACGTGGTCCCTTCACCGGGTTTTGAGCGAACTTGAATATTCCCTTTGTGCCTTCTCATGATTTGTTTTGATAGACTCAAGCCGATACCAGATCCTTTTTTCTTGGTTGTAAAGAAAGGAATGAAGATTTTGCTCAGGGCTTCCTGATCTATACCCTTACCACTGTCCTTCACTTCAAGAATTATTTTACCGGCTTCATCGATAAATGCACATAGCCTGATTTCTTTTTTATCAGCCCCGTCTAAAGCCTGTATTGCATTTTGTGCAAGGTTAATTAAAACTTGTTCGATCTGGGTTTGATCACCGAAAAGAATTAGTTCTTTTGGATTCAGTTCTTTGATAAGTGTGATTTTCTGTTGATCTAATTGATGCTGAAGTAAAACCTCCAACTGGTCAAATAGCACCGAAATAGAAATACTGCTAAACTTCGGAGTAGGGATATGGGCCAGACTTCTGAAGTCAGCTACAAAATTGGTTAAGCCCTCACTTCTTTTCTCTATGGTATTTATCCCCATCAGATAATCTTCCATGTCGCTTTGAGAAACATCCTCAATATGTTCCAGCTTGGATTCAATTTCATCTCTAATTGTTCCGGCAAGTGATGAGATTGGCGTGATGGAGTTCATGATCTCATGGGTCAGTATTTTGACCAAATTTTGCCAAGCCTCCATTTCCTTCTCTTCCAACTCGGATTGAATATTTTGAAGGGTTACTAATTTGTATTTCTCACCACGCATGAGCAACTCAATGACATAAACAGAGAGTTGCATAATACCATCAGGATGAGCAATTTTCACCAATTCACTTCCTCCAGTTCGAAGGTTTTCTATCGCCAAAAACAACTCCTTATTGATGTTTTCAAGTTCAGAGATGTGCTCGAGGTTTTCAACGTTTAGGATTCTTTTCGCCGATGTATTCATCAGTTGGATGTCGCCATCTTCTCCAAAGGTGAAAAGTCCAATGCCAATGTGCTTGAAGACGGAACGATAGAATTGTGCCGCTGCTTCCCGCTCGGATTGATCTTCTTTCAATTTTGCGAGAATCGCGTTGAATTCGATATGTAGATCATCAGTCTCCGAGCCATCAAATTTTACTGGGTAAAGCTGAGAGTATTTATCCTGCTTAATGTTGTCTAAGAAGACCCGAACTTTCTTGAATGAACTCTCAGAATAACGTAATAGGAAGACTATCTGAATAACAACAATTACCAAAAACAGGGAAATTACGAAACCTCCCCAGGCATCAAAGATGGTATAGGCAAGTCCAAATAAAGAGGCCGCCAACAAGGCGATCCTCCCGAGCATACCAACTTTATAGTCCATATTTTTCTAGTCTTCTGTATAATGAAGCTCGAGTTAATCCAAGTTCCTTTGCTGCCTTTGAAATATTTCCTCCATTCTTGTCGATAGCTCTTTGAATGGTAGATCGCTCCATATCATCCAAATTCAAGGTGGCAGAAGTAGGGGCCTTATCTGAAGCAGGTTTTGCAGATAAGAAGAAGAAATCTCTTGAATCAAGCTTGTCTCCCTCAGCCATAATTATTGCTCTTTCTATCGCATGTTGCAACTCACGAATGTTTCCAGGCCATGGATATCTCTGAAGTAACTCCATAGCTGAGCTCGTGAAGCCAGAGAATGTCTTACGGTACTTTTGAGCATAAATTTTCAAGAAGTGATCAGCCAATAATGGAATGTCATCGGTTCGTTCGCGAAGTGGTGGCAGGAAAATTTCAACCGTATTAATTCTATATAGCAAATCTTGACGGAAGGTATTCTCCATGACCATTTCATGCAGGTGCATATTAGTCGCACAGATCAGGCGGATATCTACTGGGATAGACTTATTCGTGCCTATTCTTGTAACCTCTCTCTTTTGAAGTACTGTCAAAAGCTTTGATTGAAGAGGTAACGAAAGGTTTCCTATTTCATCAAGGAATAGCGTTCCGTTATCAGCAACTTCAAATCGACCGGCACGGTCCTCTTTGGCATCTGTGAAAGATCCTCTTTTATGACCGAAAAGTTCGCTTTCAAAAAGGCTTTCTGTAATCGCTCCCATATCCACTCCGACAAAAATTTCATCCTTTCTCATGGAGCGATCATGAATAGCTCTGGCGATTAATTCCTTTCCTGTCCCATTTTCCCCAAGAATCAAAATATTGGCATCCGTCTGGGCGACCTTATCAATTATTGAGAAAATGTTCTTCATAGAAGCACTTTGTCCAATGATCTCAGAGTAAGGCTTCTTCAAGTCAGATTGAAGTTGTTTTTGCTTGGTATTGAGCTTTTCAACTTTCTTATAACTCTCCTTCAATTTCACAGCAGAAGAGAGAGTTGCTATAAGTTTTTCGTTTTGCCAAGGCTTAAGGATGAAGTCGGTCGCCCCTTCTTTCAATGCTTGAACAGCCATTTCAACATCGCCAAATGCAGTGATAAGGATCACTACAGCAGATGGATCAATTGTCTTTATTTCCTTTAACCAATGAAAGCCTTCCTTACCTGAGGTGGTATCCTCTCTGAAATTCATGTCAAGCAAGATGACATCATAGGAGTTGTTGTTCACTAAAAAAGGAATTCGTCTAGGATCCTTCTCAATCATGACTTCCTTCGCATGCTTCTTCAGAAGCATTTTTGCAGCAAAAAGTAAATCCTCGTTGTCATCGATAATGAGGATTTTTCCTAAGTTTTGACTTTCCATGGTTGTTGTTTTAGTAATCTAAAAGGGGAAAATAATGCCAAGTGCAATTTAGGCTAATTGAGCCCATTTTTATTACAATTATGTACAAAAACGTACACTTTTATAGTGTTTCCGAACACTTTATATAACTGTCAACCTATCTTTTTTGCGCTGAGAAATATCAATACCTTTGCACCTCACAAAAAAGAACTTAAGATTATGCAAGCGAAAAAGGGCGATGCAGTTCAGGTGCATTACACCGGTAAACTTGAAGACGGAAGCGTGTTTGATTCTTCTGTTTCAAGAGATCCTCTAGGATTCACCCTAGGTGACGGCAATATGATCAAAGGATTTGATGCTGCGGTTTACGGAATGGTTATCGGTGATAAGAAAACCGTTACGATACCAGCAGCTGAAGGATATGGCGAAAGAAGAGATGACATGATGATCGATGTACCAATCGAGCAGGTTCCAGCTGATATCAAGCCAGAAGTAGGAATTCAATTAACCTTGCAAGGAGGAAATGGTCAGCCAATGCCAGTTACAGTTACTCATGTGGATGAGACAAAGATTAC
>CAZLUY010000317.1:0-5061 GCA_964562785.1 uncultured Limnohabitans sp.
ATGGAACGGTAGGCGATAACTGGTATGATTATATGGTAGATCTTTATACCATGCAACCCAAACACTTTGGGGTTTCTGCGTCGCAGATTAAAGAGAACAACGAAGTCAACCTGCCCTTTAACCGGGACTTCCTGCTCAAGAAATTTAACGCTGATCAGATCCAGGCAAATGAGGCCTATGTAGACTTCTTCCAAAACGAACTCGACTTTGAAAATGAACAATACATCGGGCGTCATTTCGATTTTTGGCAGACCCTAGCCGATGTCAACATCCCGGATGCCTGGGCCAAGGTGGAAAGTAATGTTCTTGCTTTATATGGAGAGTTTGACATTCAGGCGATAAACCGTGAAGGGGTAGATAAAATCGCTCAGATCGTTAATTCAAGTGCGGGTAAAGCTGATTCAAAAGTAATACTAAAGGCAGATCATGGATTTGTGAATTTTAACTCAATGGATGAGAATGTAAGAACCCTAAATAATGGAACCTACTCTCAGCACGCCAGGGATAATTATAGCGTCTTACTCGGACAGACCACCTCGCGCTGGATGCGATCCGAAGTACAATAGCCTTAAAACATACAGCTAAACCAAATCATCATGAAAAGACATTCACTTTTTACCATTGGAAAGTTTGTCATGATCCTTTTCATGGCACTATCCATGAATCAGGTCATGGCGCAAACCGAATCAGTATGGGTCTGTGATGTGAAATTCAAAAACAATGAATTTGACAATCCTCACGCCGGAAGTGGTTTCCTCCTCAAGCATGAGAACAAAGTTTATGGCATCACAGCAAAGCATGTACTCTTCTTTGCAAAAACCGAAAACATGAATAGCATAAGCTTTGGTGAAGACCTAAAATCATGGACACTTAGATCTACAAAGGATTCTACCTCGGGTATAGAACTTGGCGCCTTGATTAATGAAGACAAAAATGAAGAGATCAGCATGCCTCCTAAAGGAGATTGGTTGATTTTTGAAATCGATGCTGATTTACCCAAATCCGCTACCATTCACACGCTTAGGGAGACCCCGCTAACAGAAGGTGAACAGGTTTTCTTTACAGGGATTCCATACGGATCGAAGAAATCAATTAAGGTTGAAGGAAACTTCTCCGGTTTTACCCAAGAGGGAAATCTTAGTTTGGATGTACCCAATGGGAATTATGGAGGATGCAGTGGAGGGCCAGTAACTGATAAAGCAGGAAACCTGGTTGGAATCGTTTCTATGGGTTATTTCAATAAGGAGCTAAACAAGTACATTTTTGAACCTGCTTCACTGGATTACTTTAAAGAGGTAATCAGCCAGTAATTCCAAACCAGAAATGAAAGCACAAAAAACAACCTTATTTCTTGTCGGTAGCCTTCTTCTATTCCTGTTCATCCAGGCCAATAGGAAATCGGATATCGAGAAGCTAAAGGAAGATTTCCACAATGGCTATACTAGTCTTGGCATATCTGGGATCCAGATCGCTTATGTCGGCAACTTCGAATCCATAGGTTCACTTTCACAAATTGAAAAGCAAGAGGAATTCTTTGATAAGATGCTTGCTAGATGGGAGGCCATAAGTTCTGAGGGGTTAAGTGAGGCCAACCTCTTGGATTATCAGATCATCGGATATGAAATCGCACTGAATAAGGAGCGGCTAGCACTGGAAAAAGCCTGGAACCCGGTCACCCCTTTGGATGGAACCAAGAGCCTTTACACTCTCCCTAATGGAAAGCAGTGGTACAGTTATTTGCTAAAAAGATGGGTCGACAAAGAAGTCACTCCGGACAAACTATTCGAACTTGGCCTCTTGGAAATTGAGAAGGTAAAAGGGAATATGAGAAGACTTCAAAGAGAGTCAGGGCTCTCCAAAGCTGATTTTGCAAAACACCTGAACAGTGAACAATTCTATATAGAAAACCCTGATCAAATTCAGCAGGCTTTTGAAGAAGTCAAGAAGCGGGTAGCCAAAAAAGCCCCAGACCTATTTCCCTATGTGGATCAGATTCCTGAAGTTGCTATTGCGAGAGGAACCAATGCCGCCCTCGCTAATGCTCCAGCCTATTACAACAACAATACCTTTTACTATAACCTCTTTGACAAACCTTTCAATCGCCGGCAGCTGGGCTGGTTTTATGCGCATGAAGCCATTCCTGGGCATCATTATCAAAGCTCATTAAACGGTGTGGTAGAGCGTTCCGCAATTCAGGATCTGTTCTGGTATGCTGGCTTTGTAGAAGGCTGGGGCGCTTATGTGGAGCACTTGGGCTATGAACTTGACGCCTACACGGATATGTATGACGAGTATGGAAAATGGGAATGGGACTTGATCCGGTCGGTCAGGGTCTGCTTGGATGTTGGGATAAACCATCGAGGCTGGTCTGACGAAAGAGCGATGGACTTCTGGAACACCCATATTCAAGATCAGGAAGATATTGCCAGGCGTGAAATCGCCAGAATGAAACGATGGCCCGCTCAAGTGATCACTTATAAATATGGAGCGGCGGCACTTCTTTCCTTATTGGAAAAGGCCAAGGAGCGACCAGACTTCGATTTTAAAAGATTCCATACATCGATCTTAGCCCATGGAGATATCCCCATTAGTATTCTTTTAGAGAGGCATAATCAATCGTAAGTAAAAAAAATGGTTCTGATAAGCGATTTTACCACTTTCAGAACTCCGCTTAATTATAAGGAGGGTAGGTTCGCATCGAATAAGTCATTAATCAGGTCAATCAAAAAGTGAAAAGGTTCTTTATAACACTCATTGTACTTGCAACATTTTCTTGCAATTCAAAAAAGGAATTTGAAAATGACGTAAAGACCGGAAGCTTCACAGGAGTATTCAAACACGGTAACTTTTCAGATAAGATACTCTTTGAAATAGAACAAGATTCTACCCGTTTCAGTGTATTCTTCACGAGTTTAGAGCAAAATGCCAACCGAATTCCACTTCAAAATGTTGAGGTGAACGAAGATTCAATAAATTTTAAATTACAGAGCGATTTTTACACCTACTCTTTCAGAAATAAATGGATTGATAATTACACCAAACTTCAGGGATCGCTCACAATTGACACTACCACAACCCATTATATATTAGAAAAAGAACCTTTGGACGATAGCACTTTTTCAGAAAGTGAAGAGATTAGTTTTGAATCCAATGGATTAAATCTGAATGGAACGATTAGGCGTGCTAATAACACTGATAAAAAAGCGCTTATTATAATTACTTCCTCCGGAAATGCAGACCGAAGTGCATCGCGTGCAGAGGCTATCCTATTCGCCCAAATGGGATTTACCACATTTCATTATGACAAGAGAGGTACTGGAAATTCTGAGGGAGATTGGCAAACAGCTACAATTGAAGAGCTGTTGTCGGATGACATCAACGCGATCAAATATTTTTCTACCGAGACAGGCATTCCACTTTCAAACATAGGAATTAAAGGCAGTAGCCAAGGAGCTTCCAAAACACCCTATATCTTAAAAGAATTGGAAGATTTAGAGTATGGAATTGTAGTGAGCTGTCCCGGAGTGTCATTGCTTGAAAGTGATTTGAATTATTGGAAAAATAGAAATGCGGAAATAATCGGAAAAGAATTAGAAGATGCAGCGAAACTGCAGCGAAAAGTATTTGAATTTATTGCTGGAAAGCTGTCAAGAAATGACCTTGAAAAGGCTTTAAACAAAGAAAGATCAAAAACATGGTTCGCCAATATATGGGCACCTGATTTAGATGAAGTCCAATTAGATAAAAAGCTTCTATACAGTCCAATTCCTTTCTTTGAAAGAACAAAACAACCCGTCCTGATCCTACAAGGAACAAAGGATGAAATAATCCCTACAAATAGCCATAAGATAATTGCAGAGGCACTTAAGAAATCAGGCAATACCGGTTTTGAAACTGTTTTGTTAGAGGGAGCCTCACATTCTATGTATGATGTTGGAGAAAGTGATTTTCCATACTGGTCCAAATTGCATCCTGACTATTTAACTATAATCGAAAATTGGGTGAAGAAAGTCTCTAATAATGCAACTCAAGAATAGACGCGATAGAAATATAAAAAGTATTCAGCCCAGGTTGGATTATGGGTTTTCATTCATTGAAAGCCTTCAGAATTCTCAAATAGTAGGTGTGGAAGAAGAATCCAATGCCTATGTAAATGAGCTTAGAAATGGACAAGAGCTCATCGCAATAAGAGCCATGGCTAATAATCCTGCTGATGAAATGATCCTTGAAGTCAAGGAGAATGAAACCTTAAGACAGATAAAATTTAAGCCAGCTGGAGGAATCATAGCGATTCCTTTGATCAAAAAGTACCAAGTTGAAAAGTAGTTTAAAATGAATACAATTCTGAAAATAGCTCTAAGCCTTTGTTTTACTCTTTCTTCTCTAAAAGGCTTCAGTCAGGAAGACCCCATGAAAGCACTTCATATGCTGTCTGGGCAATGGGAGATCGAAAACTATGTAAATGAGCAGGGTGAGTGGAAGAATATAGGCAATACAAGTTCTACCATTGAATTGGTTCATGATGGTAAATTCATCTCCGAAAACTCGAAGTTTCTTACCGCTTTTGGTGAAATAAACATGATCACCTTTATCGGTTTTGATGGCAAGAGATCTCAATACAAGTTATCGGCAATGGATAAAGAGTATGGGCTGATGGACATCTATCTAGGTGAATGGATTAACAATGAGCTCATTTTTGATAACATCAATTCAGACCTACCGGTCAAACTTGAAGATGGTGGAGAAATGCATTTCAGATTGACCTATAAAGAGATCTCAGCAGACAGTTTTACGCATCTCGTTGAAGGAAGCACCGATAAAGGAAGAACCTGGTTTATCTTTTCCAAGTCACTTTTTAAAAGGAAGGGCTAATCCCAAAGATTAAGAATTGGTTTTGTATTGGGATCAACCAAACTTGAAAAAACAGAATTAGCGGTTTAGTCCGATTGATTGGTTTTTAGAGCAAACACCCAGCAACCAATGATTAAATTCTTTAGAAAAATCAGAGAAAATCTTATCTCTGGAAATAAGGTAAGTAAATACCTGTTATATGCCTTTGGA
>CAZLUY010000318.1:0-3035 GCA_964562785.1 uncultured Limnohabitans sp.
ACACTTTTATATAGATACACCAGACTTATTCCTAAAAAGAAAAGTATGTAAATCAAGTCATAGATATCCACCATTGACTTCCCCTCCTCTATCATGGAAATAGAATTCATGTATTCCTCAACAATCGCTTCGGGATATGCAATCAGCAAGAAGGTAGAATAGCCAAATATTAAACTAAAGGGCAAAAAGTGAATGATTGACTTAATCGAAAAGGGGTTCTTTTCAACAAGGGATCTTGTATAAAACCAAATTAATGGTCCATCTAATAAGAAAAAGGTCTGATCATAAATAATGAATATCGGATGTGGAGCTCCATCGAAATCCGCTTTCATATAGAAGACAAAGAAGCGAATTAACCAGAGCATCTGGATAAGCACAGCAACCCTGACCGATAACTGGTTAGAAGCATCCTTCCTGATCAATTGGACCAGGACAAAAAGTGTAATACCTATGACTGCAGCTAGTACGAATTGCATTCGCTAAAATTTACCTGAGAAAATATGCTGCAAGTTTAAGCATTACCTCAATGACATCATTTGCTGAGGCCTTCCTTGCTCCGCCTTTCGTTCAAAGAATTTCACAATCTCAGGCATAAAGCTCTCCAGGGTCGGATAGGTCTCTCTATCTAATGTGTATCTATCTAATTCCAATGCAAGCTCCCTAGTCCACCAAAAAGAGCGATCAATTTGTTCCTGAACTTCTCCTTCAACAACCTCCTCGGGATACTCATGATCCCTCAAATATTTTACCACAGCAGCCCTCACTACAGCCTCCGCCATCATAGTAGTCCAATCCTGATAAGCCTGCTTATACATTTCTTTTTTTATTGGCTTAAGTAGCTTCTTTCCACTCTCCTCAAGCTGAGGATGATATTTCTCTACTACATGATTCACAAAGGAATGATTGAACTCATGCAATAAGGTCGGGAAATAAGCCTCAACCGGATAGTTAGGAACACCGAGGGAATCTACGCTCCAGGTTCCCATTATGGCATAAGCAACTTTTGAATCTCCCTTAATCAGGCTAGGACCAAAATTACCCCCACCATTGCCTAATCCATTGACTATCCTAAACTCATCCTTTGGATCTTCTCCGTAGAATTGGCTGTACCAATCAACATCAAGTTCTTCGAATACCTTTTGGAAGTTTGAGGAAGCAAATTCATAAAGGCCTTCATTATCCTCAAAGAATTCATTTACAGAAGCATCTTCATAGAATTCATTCAACAATTCAAGAAATCTCCTTGCGCTTTCCGGCTTCCAACGTTCATCCCGAATTTCGGTATCGAAATCTATCAAGGGTGTAAAGGGATAGGAATCTGAAATACTTATGGCATAAAGCATTACTGCATCGAAACCAATATTCTCTCTCCTAAGCCTATCCTTGATAAACTGTATGGCCTGATGATTTTTATAAGGCTCAAAGTGGGTGTTTATCTTTTCGACATAGTCAGGATATCTCTCAGAAGAATATTCATCAGCTCCGGCAAGCCGAAAAGTAATACTCAGTAATTCGACCCTTTTGTCAACCTTGGGAGGTTCAAGAGTTTGGCTTTTAGAATCACATGAAAAGATAATTGCCATTAAAGCAATCAGGGATAGAGGCAGTCTTAGTTGGTTCATTCAGAAAAATAATAATATTCTCTTTTGGCGACTGCTCCTATCCCTGAATTTTCGAGTAATTCTACTCTTTGTGAGCTGAAACCTTTATCCTATTATTGGCGAATAGGCAGGATCACAGCGCTTGGCTTTTCCTCGGAAAAATAGACTGTTTGATTTCTAGGCAAAATTTTATCCGTGAGCAGAGCATTGCTTGCATCACCAGGATTCAAGGCATACTTGGGGTAATTGCTACCGGATATGAATACGCTTATTCGATCACCCTTCGGGATAAACATTGCTATATATCCCAAGTCCACTTCAATTTCATGAACCTTACCTCTCTCCTCAAAGTCTCTTTGTTTGGTGCCCGTGGATAGACTAATGCGTTGAATTCCATCCACTATGTTAACAACCTTTCCATCAGAATTGATATGATTAATTTTCACCGTAAAGTCGGCATCAAGAGCATCTGTCGACACGAAAAGATTGGCCATTACTTTACCAAAAAGATGAAGGTTTTCTTTTAACTCTGAACTTGTGAAGACCAAGGTTTTGCCATCGCTGTCATTAAAAGTCTGAGTTCTTATGCCGTTTGTTTCTCCAAAAAATGGAAAGTGAATGTTTGCTCCACCTAGTGTTGGCGTTGGGGCTTTGGGATTGAATTGAAAATTCTGCTGACTATTTGATTTTTCGATGTTATCGGAAAGTGTCAGCTTCTCTCCTTCTTTATTAAAATAGAAAGTTTTGTTCTCGGTCTTAGGCCAATCGGAACTCTGAACCCACTCATTTGTCCCTATTTCAAAGAATTCAAAAGCTGAGGCCCGATCTTGAGATTGGCCATTCTGCATGAATTCATCAAAATGGGCAATGGATAAATCCAGAAATTTCTTTAGTCCGAATTTCGCATCCTCACCAAAATCCTTTTCGCCCACGGCTGTCCTTCCATTCATCATGTCATCATGAATCCAGGGGCCAATGATCATTCGTTGATTATGATTTCCACTTCTTGATAGCTGACTTTCGGCTATAATCAAATAGCCATCAATTGCAGATCTTTGGATAAAATCATACCAACCGGTAATATGAAGGATAGGAATATCAGAGTTCTCCACTCCAATGGTATTTACCCTATCCCAATAAGTATCTTCCGTCTGATGATTTATAATGTGAGACCAAAAATTCCCTTTGTATTCATTTTTCTCGAAAGCATCATTTAATGGAATTTGCTGAACCAACTGATTCATGGATAACCCTGACTTGTATGGTGGGAAATTGAAGGTTCTGTCATTTGATATGGCCATGGTCCAGGGCGATAGAGCTGTATTATGATATACACCTCCAGGGAACACAACATCATACATATTGATAGGTCCTGAGTTGCTGACAATAGCCTTGATTGCCGGATGATTATTTCCTGCTAGTTGCATGGCTGCA
>CAZLUY010000319.1:0-2640 GCA_964562785.1 uncultured Limnohabitans sp.
ACAAAGCTGGATGAGCAGATGATTGACGGAGCGATGTTCTCAGGTTACAACAAGTTCATCCTTCACTATAATTTCCCTGCGTTCTCTGTAGGAGAAGTAAGACCTAATCGTGGACCGGGTAGAAGAGAAGTAGGACACGGAAATCTTGCCGCCAGAGCGTTAAGACAGGTGTTACCTAAGGATGAGGACAATCCATACACTATCAGGGTCGTTTCCGATGTACTGGAATCTAATGGATCTTCTTCCATGGCTACAGTATGTGCCGGAGCGTTAGCCTTGATGGATGCAGGTATTCCTATTTCAGCTCCTGTATCAGGTATTGCCATGGGAATGATCTCAGATGCGGAAACAGGAAAATATGCTATCCTTTCGGATATCCTGGGAGACGAAGATCACCTTGGAGATATGGACTTCAAAGTTACAGGCACTTCTAAGGGTATTACTGCATGCCAGATGGACCTTAAAGTTGAGGGACTTGACTACAACGTTTTGAAGGAGGCTTTATATCAAGCTAAAGAAGGAAGACTTCATATCTTGGATAAGATCAATGAAACTTTGGCTGAGCCTAAAGCGGATCTTAAGCCACATACTCCTAGATCATTCCAGATGTTTATTCCTAAGGAATTGATCGGTGCGGTGATTGGTCCAGGTGGAAAAGTGATTCAGGAAATCCAAAAAGATACTGAGACTACTATCGTTATAGAAGAAGTAGATGATCAGGGTAAGATTGCAATCTTCTCGGCAAATCAGAATAATATGGACGCTGCATTGGCTAGAATTAAAGCCATCGTTGCTCAGCCTGAAGTTGGAGAGACCTATACTGGTAAAGTGAAAAATATCCAGCCTTTTGGAGCATTTGTGGAATTTATGCCAGGAAAAGATGGTTTACTTCATATATCTGAGATCAAGTGGGAACGCGTTGAGAAGATGGATGGTGTGTTTGAACCAGGCGAAGAGATCGTTGTGAAGCTTATCGATATCGATAAGAGAACTGGTAAATTCAAGCTTTCCAGAAAGGCATTACTCCCTAAGCCAGAGAAAAAACCTGCGCAAGATCAAGGAGATAAATCTCAATAATTAGTACTTTACTTAGCTTAAGTAATAAATACACAAACAATAATTCTGAATGAGGCAGCTAAAAATTAGCAAACAGATCACCAACAGGGAAAGTCAGTCACTTGATAAGTACCTCCAGGAAATTGGTAAGGTTGATCTGTTGACGGCGGATGAAGAGGTAGTCTTAGCCAAGAGAATTAGAGAAGGAGATCAGCTTGCATTAGAGAAATTGACGAAGGCAAACTTGCGTTTCGTGGTTTCTGTTGCAAAGCAGTATCAAAATCAGGGATTATCCCTTGGTGACCTGATCAATGAAGGAAATCTTGGTTTGATTAAGGCAGCGCAAAGATTTGATGAAACCAGAGGTTTTAAATTCATCTCTTATGCAGTTTGGTGGATTAGACAATCAATTCTTCAGGCACTTGCTGAGCAGTCCAGAATCGTAAGACTTCCTCTAAATAGGGTAGGTTCTTTGAACAAGATTAGTAAGACTTTCAGTGAGCTAGAGCAAAAGTTTGAAAGAGAGCCATCTCCGGAAGAGCTTGCCGAGGTTCTTGAAGTTACTGCTAATGAAGTTGTGGATACCATGAAGATTTCTGGTCGACATGTATCCATGGACGCCCCATTTGTTCAGGGTGAAGAAAATAGCCTTTTGGACGTTCTTGAAAATGATGGAGATGAGAAGCCAGACGATGGCTTGATGAATGATTCTCTTCGTAAAGAAGTTCAAAGAGCTCTTTCTACTCTTACGCAAAGAGAAGCTGACGTGATTACCTTATACTTCGGTTTGAATGGTGAGCATGCAATGACGCTTGAAGAAATTGGAGAGAAATTCAATCTTACTCGAGAGCGCGTAAGACAGATTAAAGAGAAGGCAATCAGACGATTGCGTCATACATCCAGAAGTAAGACTTTAAAACCTTACCTAGGATAAAAAATAGAGGGGGTTTTAAGCCCCCTTTTTTGCTTTTAAAGCCTAATCAACACTTTCTTTCAAATTCTTTAAGGTTTGGGAATTTTAACACCCCTAAGTGTGGTTTAGCTTCATAGAATTACAAAATTTACGACCCAAACAAGATTCAAAATGGATCAGGAAATCGAAAAAGTTAAAGTCTTAATCATAGGTTCTGGACCAGCTGGTTATACAGCTGCTATTTATGCTTCGAGAGCAGGTCTTGAACCAGTTTTATATACTGGAGGTCAACCTGGTGGTCAATTAACCATTACGAATGACGTAGAAAATTATCCAGGCTATCCCGATGGAGTAATGGGACCTGAGATGATGGAAGACTTCAGAAAGCAAGCTGAGCGCTTTGGTACTCAAGTGAGATTTGGACTTGCCACTAAAGTAGATTTTGATTCTTCACCTCGAGTGGTCACAATCGACAACCAAAAGACTATTCACGCTGATACCGTTATCGTTTCTACTGGAGCATCAGCAAAGTGGTTAGGACTGGAAAGTGAAACCAGACTAAATGGAAAGGGAGTTTCAGCTTGTGCTGTTTGTGATGGTTTCTTCTTTAGAGGTCAGCATGTAGCTGTGGTTGGTGCAGGTGATACTGCGGCTGAGGAGGCTTCATATCT
>CAZLUY010000320.1:0-2322 GCA_964562785.1 uncultured Limnohabitans sp.
CTCTAATTGATCCAGATTGTGCAAAGTTACTCGGGTGATCTCAGCTAGCGCTTCATTGGTAAGAAAGGCCTGGTGACCCGTGATTAAGACATTTGGGAATGTCATCAGTCTGGCTATTTGTTCATCTTGGAGAATTTCCTCTGATAGATTTTGAAAAAAGAGGTGCTCTTCCTGTTCGTAAACATCAATCCCTAGGAAGGCAATCTTCCCATGTTTCAAGGCTGAAATAGCTGCTTTTGTATGGATTAGACCACCTCGGCTAGTATTGATTACAGTAACCCCATCTTTCATCAGCGAGAGGGTCTCCTTATTGATCATGTGATAGGTATCATCGGTTAAGGGACAATGAAGAGAGATGATATCACTTTGGGAGAGTACATCTTTGAGCTTCATATACTTTACCCCAAGTTTTTCTAAAGATTTGTCAGGGTATAAATCATGGGCCAACACCTCACATCCAAACCCCAAGGCTATTTTAATAAAGGCCTTTCCAATGGCTCCAGTACCAATTACGCCCACGGTTTTTTGATATAGATTGAAACCAGTTAGCCCAACAAGAGAAAAATTATTCTCTCTTACCCGGTTGAATGCTTTATGTGTTTTTCTGCTTAAGGTCAGAACCAAAGCCATTGCATGTTCTGCGACTGCCTCGGGGCTATATGCAGGTACTCTACAAATCCGGATTCCTAAATCTTCTGCGGCTTTAAGGTCCACTTGATTGAAACCAGCACATCGAAGGACAATATTTTGAACCCCATAGGAATGCAGTCTTTGAAGTAGGCCCTTGTTCAGTTTATCATTTACAAATGAGCATATAGCATCATATCCCTTAGCGAGGGACACAGTTTTGATGTTAAGTTGGGCATCAAAAAATTCAAACTCGTGATTGGAGTCTTTGAGCTGAGCTTCAAAACTCTTCTGCTCATATGGTTTAGTATTAAAAAAGGCAACTTTCATATTTCATTGGTTTCTTTCGTGCTACTCAGTAACTTGAATAAGCAAATTAATCTAAAATGAAAAAGTATTTACTCTCCTCTTGTGTTTTGGTTTTAATGTTGAGTTGTGAACAAAAAACGGAGATTCTGGAGTTAGAAGAAAATTATGAAAACGGCATGGTTACGGAAGATCAAGAGGTTGTAAACGCGGGTACGGAACCTGATTCAGTACTCAGGCACGTAGTTTATTTTTCCTTTAAAGAAGGTACTAGTCAGGAAGACATAACCAAAGTGGTGGATGCTTTCCGTGATCTACAGAATAAAATACCCGGGATTCAGTCTTTCGAATGGGGGGAAAATTCAAGTCCTGAAAACATTAATCGTGGCTTGACGCATGCCTTCACACTTACTTTCTATTCAGATGAGGATCGAGATAATTACTTACCACACCCTGATCACAAAGCTTTTGGTGAAGTTTTAACTCCTCACCTCGGAGAAGTGCTGGTTGTTGATTATTGGACGCGAAAGTGATTACTGACTATAGGGGAGACTTTTGGTGTCGCCTGCATCTTCTTTTACAGTCAAAACCTCTGTTACTAGAAAATTGCTGGTACCTCTCCATGGTAGCATTCCATTAAACTCTTCATATCTCAATTCCACGAATTTACCAGAAGACCTTTCTAGCTGTTTAGCAACTTCTTCATCGACAACGCTGAATCGAAATTCGTTGCTTTGTAGTTCTCCTGCATTTGGACTTTGAAATCCTTCCTGAACAACTCTGCCTTCGAAAGTTTTGAAGATCACACCCTTCTTCACGAAATAATTCAAACTACCGGCCTTAACACCTTCTCCGAAGACGAAGAAGAATTTGTACCAAAAAATACCAGCAAAAATTACTAAAAGACTAATTCCGGCAATCCACGCAAATTTTTTCATAGAATTTCTAAAAGGTTTATACCGGGAAAATACTCAATAAAACTTATGTTTTACTAGTAGGTTAGCATTCTATGCAGCAAAATATTTTTCCATCATCTAACCAAAATTTGATTTCCAAAGGAGGGTTGGTCACATATCACCCTTCCTTTTTCTCTATTCAGGAATCGATGGGTTGTATGGAAAAGTTGCGTTCTCAAATTCTTTGGGTCCAGGAACCAATTAAAATTTTTGGGAAGGAGGTGATGCAGCCAAGGTTAACCGCATTGTATGGCGAAGAGTCCATTCCGTATAGTTACTCAGGTATTACTATGAAAACATATCCCTGGACCAGTTTTCTTCTTGAGATTAAATCTGCAATAGAAGAGGAGTCGGAGGAAAGCTTCACTCATGTGCTTTTAAATTATTATCGTGATGGTAATGACTCCATGGGATGGCACCGCGATAACGAGCC
>CAZLUY010000321.1:0-6369 GCA_964562785.1 uncultured Limnohabitans sp.
ATCACCAAACGCGTTCCTTCGAATTACATATTTGGCTATTTAACAAGATATTGAGCAGTTTTCGATAAGCTGGTTTTATGATATCTATTACCAACCTCCTCCTAAGGCAGCATACAGCTGAGCATAGCTGCTCAAAAGCTCCGACTTGGTGCCTGCCAGATTTAGTTGGGAATCAAAAGCCTGCTGCTGTGACTCGAGGTATTCCAAATAACTGGTGACACCTTGATTGTATCTCTCCTGAGATAAGAACTGTGCCCTTACCGCCGCTTTAACATGCGCCTCACGAGCAATCATTTCTGTCCGAAGAGACTCAATATTTACGAGAAGATTTTCCACCTCTCTGAAGGCATCAAGGACCGTAGCTTCATAGTTTAAGACCGCTTGACGAGTCCTACTTTCTTCAATATCTACCTGTCTCTGCAATGCTCCCCAATTAAATAATGGCCCCACAAGTGATCCTCCTAAATTCCAGGCTGCACCTCCAGCACCAAGGTTACTGAATTGGGTTCCAGCAACACCAAGCAAACCTGTTAGTGATATATTCGGCAGCCGGTTCGCTTTGGCTGCCCCCACCAGGGCATTGGACGCAATTAAATCCTGTTCGGCAAAAAGAATATCCGGCCGCCGCGCAAGCAGCTGGCTCGGGAGACCTTCAGGAATACTTAGATCCAACGGCTGTTCTCTCAAGGGTGTACCTGTTTCTATGGCCTGAGGTAATTCTCCTACCAGGACGCTCAACAAGTGTTCTGTTTGAGAAATCAATCTCTCCCAGACGGGTACACTTCCCTGAGCGATTGCCTTCTGAATTTGTGCCTGGTTTAAGTCAATTTCAGCAATAATCCCTTTATCAAATCTCTCCTCAATAATACCTTCCATGCTATCTCGAAGGGCATAGGTTTCCTTCGAGATTTCCAACCTCATTTTATATTCCAAAAGCTGGAAATAAGAAGTGGCAACAGTACTAACTAAACTCAGCTTGGTACTTCTATACCCTTGCTCAGTCGCAAGAATATTTGCCTTGGCGGCCTCATTTAGTCTTCTGAATTTACCCCAGAAGTCTATCTCCCAATTAACCGTACCAAAACCTGTGAAGATATTAGTCGTGTTACCGATGTTCCCTTGAATAAAGTTCCCTCTTTGAGCACCTGCATTGATTCCAATACTTGGCCACATCTGAGCGCGTTGAATCACCAATGAGCTTTGGGCCTGCTGGATATTTTCGGCTGCAATTTGAAGATCAAGATTATTGTCCAAGGCACGTTGGATCAAGGTATCTAGAACCGGGTCTTCATAAATATCAAACCAATTAATATTAATCGCCGAATCCACAACCAGGGTATCAATACGAACGGTATCAATGACTTGCAAATAGCTTGAATCAGTAAATCGATATTGGTCTGGTATCTCAACCTCAATGCCTTGATAATTCTTACCTGACTTACAAGAGTAAATGGCAATCGCCCCGATCAAAATAAAAAGTAACCTTCTCATGATTTCTGGGCATTTAGTTGAGCATCTCTCTTTTCTTCATACTTGGCTAGTTTCCCTATAAGTATGAATAGCATTGGATAAAGGAACAAGCCCATTAGTGTGGCTACTCCAATTCCACCGAGTAAGGCCATCCCCATTACCTTTCGAGCCTCCGCTCCTGATCCCGATGCTAAAATCAATGGGAAGACTCCAAGAATAAAGGAAAATACTGTCATCAGGATCGGTCTAAATCGTAGCCTCGCGGATTCCATCGCCGCATCGAACAATGAAAGACCTTCGTCAAATTTAATCTTCGCAAACTCGACAATTAGAATAGCATTTTTGGCTGCCATTGCAATGAGCATTACTAATGAAATCTGAGCAAAAATATTATTCAGGTAAGCCTCATCGACTAACCTTGCCAAATACAGAAAGAGGAACGCTCCAAACAAGGCAAATGGAGTCCCAAGCAAAATGGCAAAAGGCATGGACCAGCTTTCGTATTGGGCTGCCAAGATGAGGAATACAAAGAACAAGGAGAATGCAAAAACTATCCCGGCTTGCCCAGAGGCGGCTTTCTCTTGATAACTCATCGCATTCCAGCTATAAGTCATATCGTCAGGTAGAACCTGCCTGGCCACCTCCTCCAAGGCATCCAATGCCTGTGCAGAAGAATATCCAGAAGCGGGCGCACCTGTTACTTCTGCAGACCTGTAAAGGTTAAATCGGTTGGTATAATCAGGACCTGAGATTTTCTTTACATCAACGAAGGTCGAAATAGGTACCGGGTCTCCTTGCGCATTTTTCACATAAAATAAGTCAAGGCCATCTTCGCTTTGCCTATACTCTGGTTCAGCTTGAATATATGCCTTGTATAACCTTCCAAATCGATTGAAATCGTTCACATAGGCCCCGCCAAGGAAGGCCGCAAAGGTATTATAAACATCGCTCAGCCTCACACCTGTTTTTAAGATCTTATCCTGATCGATATCCATAAATCGCTGAGGTACTACTGCCTGATAGGTCGTAAATGCTGAGGCAATTTCCGGTCTTTCCTGAGCTGCTTTAATAAAGGCATAAGTGTTTTGGGCTAGGTAGGCAGGATCCTGTCCTTTCTTGTCTTGAATCATGATACTGAATCCTGATCCATTACCCAAGCCTGGAATAGCGGGTGGTCCAAGGCTGATAGCCTGACCTTCTGTGATTTCCTTAGCAAAAAGCACATTCAGCCTTTGCATGAATTCCTTCGCAGTTATATCTCTCTCGTCCCAATCGGTCATGGTGATGAACATAAATCCGGAATTAGGAATAAAAGACCCTGCTAAAAGACTAAAGCCAGAAAGTGCTGTTGCATACTTTGTCTCTGGCTGAGCCATTACAATCTCTTCAATTTTCCTCATGGTCTCATCAGTCCTTTGGACAGATGCCGCATTAGGAAGTTGTAGGTTTACATAGACATAACCCTGATCTTCTTCTGGAAGGAATCCTCCTGGCACTTTTGATCCAAAGAATCCAGCGGCAATTAAGGTCACAATCACGTAAGCAACACCTCTTTTGAGTTTACCTCCCACAACCTTTGTGACGGATGAATAACTATCAGTACTTCTATCAAACCACTTATTAAATCCATTGAAAAAACGTCCTAGAACTCCTTTCCCAGGACCAGAACTTGGTCTCAATAGAACCGAACAAAGAGCTGGGCTGAGAGAAAGTGCGTTAATAGAAGAAAAGCATACGGAAACGGCTATGGTAATTGCAAATTGCTGATATAGCTGCCCTGTAATACCGGCCATTGCGGCAACCGGAACGAATACTGCAACCATTACCAAAGTAGTGGCAATCACAGGAGCAGAAACTTCTTTCATAGCTTGTGTAGTAGCAGTTTTGGCATCCATCCCATTCTGCATATTCACTTGAACAGCTTCTACCACCACAATTGCATCATCCACCACAATACCTATGGCTAGCACCAATCCTAGAAGCGAGAGTGTATTTATGGAGAAACCCAACAATGGGAATACCATAAATGCAGCAACAAGAGAAACGGGGATTGCTAATGTTGGGATTAATGTTGCCCTCCAATCCTGGATAAAAATGAAAACCACGAAGACCACTAACACCAATGCAATAACAAGGGTCTCTATAATTTCAGCTATACCTGCGGTAATCGGTGCAGTAGAATCCAGAGACACCTCATATTCAATCCCATCCGGAAAATCTGCTGAGAGTTCTTCCATAGTGGAAATGATAGTCTCTGCAAGTTCAACGGCATTCGATCCAGGAGCCTGATACAGGGCGATAATAGCGCATTCACTTTGATTGAGACGGGTAAATGCATCATAGGATTCAACACCCAATTCTACTCTAGCGACATCCTTTATCAAAATCTGGCTTCCGTCAGATTCGGATCGGATCACTACATTTCCAAACTCTTCCTCTGATACGAGACGATCCGGCAATCTTACCGTGTAGGTAAATTCTGTTCCTTTTGGAGCCGGTTCAGCACCGAACTTACCACCTGGAGCAATAACATTTTGCTCGCGGATGGCATCCATGATTTCTGTTATGGTAATTCCAAGCTTTGCCAACCGATCTGGTTTTACCCAAATCCTCATCGAATAATCACTAGCTCCCAGAACATCAACACGCCCGATACCCCTTACCCTTGCAAGTTGATCCTTGACATTTATAATACCGTAATTACCAAGGAACTGCTGATCATATGCTCCTGAAGGAGAGGTGAGGGTAACCAACATTAAAATGTTTGGCATTGACTTCTGAGTCTTTACTCCAAGTCGTTTTACCTCTTCTGGCAGTTTTGGTGTAGCTGATGCTACTCGGTTTTGAGTAAAAACGGTATTCATATCCGGGTCTGTACCCAGATCAAATGTCACATCTAAAGAAAGTACCCCGCTATTCGCATTGGTGGATTTCATGTAGAGCATATTCTCTACACCATTAATTTCTTGTTCCAGCGGTGATGCGACAGATTGCTCAACGCTGACAGAATTGGCTCCGGTAAAACTTGTACTTACTCTTACTACCGGTGGGGTGATGGCAGGATATTGCTCGATAGCTAGCCCCAGAATGGAAATCCCCCCAATTATCACCATGAAAATGGCGATGACCATTGCCACAATTGGTCTCCTTACAAAGAAGATATGCTTCGAGTCGTCGATTTCACTCATAGCCTATTTTTCAAATTGGGATTTGAATTCAACAACCTGTGGGTTGACAACTTGGCCCGAAGAGACTTTTTGGATTGCTTCAAACACGACCTGGTCCCCGGCACTTAACCCTTCCGAGATAACAAAATAATCGCGGTAATTACCACCTATTGTCACCTGCTGTTGCTGTACCGTATTTTCTTCGTCAACCACAAAAACTGAGAATTGCCCCTGCAGCTCACTTACAGCCCTTTGAGGGACAAGGACCGCATTATCCACCGTGCTCATAGCAGCCCTTACTCTTGCGAATTGGCCTGGTCTAATTAGGCCTTCAGGGTTAGGAAATGTAGACTGGATCAAAATCGTACCTGAAGCGGCATCTATTTGACGGTTTATAAAGTTGTATCTACCGGGTTGATCATATACTGATCCATCTGACAAGATCAATTGCAAAGGCTGATCTGCTTCCCTCGTGGCTCCACTTTCTTGATACTCTCGAAAAAGAAGTAGATAATCATTTTCTGAAAGGGCAAACTCCACTCTAACTGAATCAATGAGAGAGACCGTATTCAGAATTACTGGATTTGGGCTTCTTCCTACAAATTCACCAACCTTAGCTTCGGTCTTACCAATAAGGCCAGAAATAGGTGATGTAATCTGCGTATAGCTTAGCTGAATTCCTTCAAACCTTACCCTGGCCTCTGCTGCTGCCACCATCGCCTCTGCTGCATCACGCTGTGCAACCGCAGCATCAAGATCTTTCTGTGAAACAGCATTCATTGCAGCAAGTGGTTCATATCTGGCTAAATCACTCTCTGCCTGCGTCAATGCAACTTTTGCAGAAGCCAATTCACTGTTCGCCTGGTTAACCCCTTCCTGAAAAGGTTCAGGATCCACTGTATACAACAGATCTCCTTGCTTCACCGGTCGCCCTTCTTCAAAATGAATTCCTTCCAGATATCCTTCCGCTCTTGCCCGAATAGGAATATCAACCTTTCCATAAACCTGAGCGACAAACTCCTTTTCAAGGGATACAGTTTGGGATTCAAGCTTTACTACCTCCACCTCAAGCGGCGGGGCTTTTTTAACCTCCTCTGGTCCCCCGCAAGCGGCAGCAAGAACCAACAAGGAAAAAATCGACATTTTTTTCATTCTAGAACTATTAATCGTGTAGGGCAAGGGGCAAAAACCAGTATCAGGCCACCTTTAATCAGGGTTGAATTCATCCAAGTTAAAATTCGAATTTCACAATTCCATTATTTTTTTGAACCGATTTAGCATTAGTCTAAATCCTCTTGGTACAGTTTCTCCACAACTCAGTCCCCAAATTCTACAGTTGAGTCAGTCTTTTTTTCCTAAGGACTGGTTTTCAGGCAGTTTTGAATCAAAGAAAACTAGCCATGAAACTTCGAACCATTTTTCTATTCTATCTATTGCTCTTCGGTCACATCGCCGTAGGACAAACCCTCATTTCGGGTAAAATCCTTGATCATAAGGGAGACCCACTTCCCGGTACCAATGTGATGATAAAAGGAAGCTATGAAGGAACCACAGCTGCAGCAGAGGGTGACTTCTCTTTCACTACTTCCAAAACGGGTTACCAGATACTGGTAATTCAAATGATGGGTTTTAAGACCTTCGAAACAACAGTCGAATGTTTGGGGGAGGATATCTCTATACCAGATGTCCAATTGAAAGAAGAGATCACTGATATGAATGCAGTGACTATTTC
>CAZLUY010000322.1:0-2845 GCA_964562785.1 uncultured Limnohabitans sp.
ATCTTCCTGGATTGATCTTTTCCAAAAACTTCGGACGAAGGAGGATTTAGGACAGCTCCCAAGTACAGGGCAAAAGGTGATGGTAGAATACTCCTCTCCTAATACCAACAAACCTCTTCACCTTGGTCATTTAAGGAATAACTTCCTTGGATTTTCTGTTTCCCAAATTCTAAAAGCTGCAGGATATGAAGTGATTAAATCGAATTTAGTGAATGATCGTGGCATCCATATCTGTAAGTCTATGGTAGCTTACCAGAGATTTGGAAATGGAGAGACTCCAGAATCCTCAGGAATCAAGGGAGATCACCTTGCCGGAAAATACTATGTTCTTTTTGACAAGGAGTACAAGAAAGAAATCGCAGAGCTAATAAGTTCAGGCAATTCTAAGGAGCAAGCGGAGAAAGAAGCATCCATTTTCATAGAAGCTCAGCAAATGCTTAGGAGATGGGAATCAGGAGATGCGGAAGTAGTTGCTCTTTGGAAACAAATGAATTCCTGGGTTTATCAAGGTTTTGACGAGACCTATACGCGGATGGGAGTTTCTTTTGATAAGATTTATTACGAGTCAGACACCTATTTACTTGGCAAAGACATCGTAGAAGAAGGCCTGGAAAAAAAGGTGTTTTTTAAAAAGGAAGATGGCTCGGTTTGGGTTGATTTGAGTGATGAGGGACTTGATGAGAAACTGGTGTTGAGAGGCGATGGCACTTCTGTGTACATGACTCAGGACATGGGAACTGCGGACTTGAAATACAAAGATTACACTTTAGATAAATCTGTGTATGTAGTTGGAAATGAGCAGGATTACCATTTCGACGTTCTATTTAAGATCATGCGGAAACTTGGTCGACCATATGGTGAAGGATTGTATCATCTGAGCTATGGCATGGTGGATTTACCATCTGGAAAAATGAAATCCAGAGAAGGTACCGTGGTAGATGCTGATGACTTGATGAATGAAATGATTCAAACGGCAGAAGATCATACCAAAGAGCTAGGTAAGATCGATGGCTTTACCGAAGACCAGGCAAAAGAGCTCTATGAAATTCTTGGCTTGGGTGCCCTGAAATATTTCCTTTTAAAAGTAGACCCTAAAAAAAGGATGCTGTTCAACCCGCAGGAATCAATCGAATTCCAAGGAAATACTGGTCCTTTCATACAGTATTCCCATGCTCGGATCAAATCTATCCTTAGAAAGGCTGAACAAATTGGAGTGGACTTCTCGCAGCTCAATGTAGAGTCTATTGGTGAGCTACATGAGTCTGAAAGCAATCTAATTTTCGCCATTAATGAATTCGAGAAAAAAATCGAATTGGCAGCAAAGGACTATTCCCCTTCAGTAATCGCTCAGTATTTATTCGATCTCGCCAAAGACTATAATCGCTTCTATGCGGATCTTTCTATTTTCCAGGAAGAAAACAATGACCTGGTAGCATTCCGAGTTGCCCTTTCTGAGCTTACCGCCAGAACAATCAAAATCGGAATGAGTTTGCTAGGTGTGCAGGTTCCAAACAGAATGTAATATGAAAAAGCTCTTCATCTTCTTTGCCTTTATATCTATGGTTTCATGTCAGAAACCAGTGGAGCGGCCGGAAACTCTGGAAGCTGGCATTTTCTTAAACCCTAAAACCATGGAAAGCAGTTTTTACGATTTTGAAATAAAGGACATCAATGGGGAAATGGTTAAGCTTTCCTCTTTTAAGGGAAAGAAACTTCTTGTGGTCAATGTTGCATCCAAATGCGGATACACACCACAATATGAAGGGCTTCAGGAGCTATATGAAAACTTTTCTGATGACTTCGTAATCTTAGGGTTTCCAGCAAATAATTTTGGAGGCCAGGAACCAGGTAGTAATGAGGAGATCAAGGAGTTTTGCTCGGCCAATTATGGAGTGACATTTCCAATGTTTGAAAAGGTTTCCGTAAAAGGTTTTGATCAACATCCACTATACCGATGGCTGAGCGATCCAGAAAAGAATGGATGGAACGATGTTGAGCCAGGTTGGAATTTCTGTAAATACTTCATTGATGAAAAAGGTGAACTAATCAAGTTTTTCCCTTCATCAGTCAACCCAATGGATGAGGAAATCATATCCCTCATCGAAGCTTAGGCTAATACTTGGAAACTCAGATTTTATCGAAAAATCAAGCATGGCTTCATGCACTAAGGTTAAGAACCTTGCCATTAGCATTGGCTAGCATTTTTGCTGGTTCGTTCTTGGCTTTTGACCAAGGGGTCTTCAGATGGGAAATATTTGCCTTGGCCTCTCTAACAACCATATTTCTTCAAGTCCTTTCCAACCTAGCAAATGACTACGGGGACTCTGTACATGGTGCAGATCATGAGGGAAGAGAGGGACCAGTTAGAGCTGTGCAATCAGGCCTAATTACGCTCCCAGAGATGAAAAAGGCGATGATTGTTTTAGGAATCCTCTCCCTCTTGTCCGGATTAAGTCTGATTTACTTGGCCCTTGAAGATTGGATTCTTTTCTCTGTTTTTCTTGGCTTAGGGTTATTGGCTATTTGGGCAGCAATAACCTACACTTCGGGAAATAATCCATACGGCTATATTGGCCTTGGAGACATTTCAGTCTTTGTGTTCTTTGGTCTCCTCGGTGTCCTTGGTACCTATTTTTTACATAGCGGAAGTTTTCTTCCAGAAGTAATTTTTATTGCAGTGATTTTAGGCTTGTTCAGTACTGCTGTTCTGAACATTAATAACATCAGAGATATTGAATCAGACGCTCAAGCCGGGAAGAAATCAATTCCGGTAAGAATTGGAAGGAAAGCTGCTGTCAGCTACAACTGGTTTCTAATTATTGGAAGCTATATACTTCTTGTAATT
>CAZLUY010000323.1:0-6747 GCA_964562785.1 uncultured Limnohabitans sp.
TGCAGGCTACACTTTCGGTCAGGGTATTCATGAAATGGGAACTGCTAGAATGGGTAGAGATCCTAAGACCTCAGTACTGAATGGGAACAATCAGGTATGGGATGCTAAAAATGTTTTTGTGACAGATGGAGCATGTATGACCTCTGCGGCAGCGCAGAACCCTTCATTGACCTACATGGCAATGACCGCAAGAGCTGCAGATTTTGCAGTAAAAGAATTGAACAGAAGAAACCTCTAATCCAAAAAAGAAATAGATATGAGTGTGAATAGAAGAGACGCCTTAAAAAGTATGGTGCTGATGATGGGAGGGACCATGGTAGGTTCTACCGCCATCCTTACAGGATGTGCACCGGAAAGTCAAATAGAAGGGTTGAATTTCAGCCCGGAGGATATAGCATTTTTGGATGAAGTGGGGGATACCATTATTCCTGAGACTGATACTCCTGGAGCGAAAGCAGCAGGTATTGGATCTTTCATGGTGATGATGGTGAAGGATACCTACGATGCTGAAAATCAAAAAGCTTTTGTAAGTGGACTAAATGCCATGAGAAGCAAATACAAGTCTGAAAATGGAAGTTCATTTGAGGAGGGAACATCAGAAAGTCGTACGGCATTCCTGAATCAAATGAAGGCTGATGCAGCATCTGATGATGCCGCTAAAGTTATTTTTATGTTGCAGGATTTGACCGTTCTAGGTTACTTTACTTCAGAGATTGGAGCTTCTCAAGCTTTGAATTATGTTGAAGTTCCTGGTCGATATGATGGCTGTATTCCTCTAAAGGATGGAGATAGAGCTTATGCTATCTAAGTAAGTAAAACTCAAAAAAAGGCTGAATCTGTTATTGATTCAGCCTTTTTTTTATGACACAATTCCTTTGGTTCTTTTGGAGCTTCTGAAGACCATGAAGTAAAGAACCAAGATTAAGACGATCAAAAGCGCGACTTCAAATTGAGCCCAAATTTGGGAGCGATTTAAAAGCCTTTTTGATTTACGGGTAACCTTATCCCCTTCGGCCACCTGGATTTCCGTAAGCTGATCTAAATCGGCGTGAGCTCGACTGAGCCTTGAATCGTATAATTTCACCTGATCTACATTCACACCGGTTGAATCAGAATAGAGCATATCGTAACTGTTGATTCTCAAATCTTCTTCAATAATGGATTTGAAGTCCTCAATGACTAATTTTTCCTCATCCGTAAGGTTTGCTTGTTCGAATGCGGAGATATATTCTAGTATTTCCTCCTCTTTCCTCTGGATAATCGCTATCGCCTGAGAGTAATCATTGTCAATATCACAGTGATCTACAAGCTCCTGGATTTCAAAAAGGCTTTCTGAAATTTTGAATATGTAACTATTCACTACCAATCGATCCTCGTAAACTTCGCTGAAGGCACGTCCCATTTCTTTGAAGGAATCTCTTTCAATATGGTTTTTGGCGTAGATAAGGCCAAGCAAAATCGCGATGACAATGCTCGCCTTTATTTTCTTTCTGGTGACTTTAGGATCAGGCATATAGTGAGGATTACTAACTCAGGATTATATCCAATTAATAGTCTACATCACTTATTGCCAAATGAATAGAGACAATATTCTTGATCATACCCTTTAATTCTGAAAACTTAAGCCTCAAGAGGTAGTTGATCTAGAGAAAAAGGCGGATGAAAATCATATTTGGCAGAAGCTAATTTTTGTAATTTGCGCAAGCAATAAACCCATTTATACACATGGCATATTACCATAGACTAGGAAAAATTCCTCCCAAAAGACATACTCAATTCAGGCAACCTGATGGTAGCCTTTATAAAGAAGAGCTGGTTAGCTCAAAAGGCTTTTCTGGGATATATTCTAACCTGTACCATATACATAACCCTAATGAGGTTCAAAAAATAGGGGAGCCGATTCCTTATGCCTGGGAGCCTTCCAAAGAGCATGGATTAAAGCAGACACATCTCAAAACCACCGATGTAGAAACCACTGGAGAGGATTACCTTTCTGCACGTCGGATGCTTATGATGAACAACGATGTGATGATGGGTATCTGCGCTCCGAAGAAAAGGAAGATGGATTTTTTCTTTAAGAATGCGGATGGGGATGAGATCATCTATATCCATGATGGGAATGGAGTATTATATAGTCAGTTCGGAGTTTTGGAGGTTAGAAAAGGGGATTATATAGTGATTCCAAGAACGACAATTTACCGTTTTGAATTTGACGAAGAAGGGCCATTGAGATTGTTGGTTATAGAATCCAAGGGTCCTGTAGAAACTGTGAAAAGATACCGAAATGAGATCGGTCAGCTTCTTGAACATTCACCATACTGCGAACGTGATATCCGCCCTCCACATGAGCTAAAAGTGGAGGAGGAAAAGGGTGAGTATTTGGTGCAGATTAAAAAGCAGGAAATGCTTCACCCATATTATTATGCCCATAGTCCATTGGACATTGTGGGATGGGACGGGTACTTATATCCTTATGCGCTTTCAATCTATGATTTTGAGCCAATTACAGGAAGGATACATCAGCCACCTCCAGTTCATCAGACATTCCAGGCATGGGGCTTTGTGATTTGCTCATTTGTTCCGCGACTGTTCGATTACCATCCCCTGGCCATTCCTGCACCTTACAACCATTCCAATATTGATTCAGATGAAGTTCTGTACTATGCGGAAGGTGAGTTTATGAGTAGGCGAGGGATTGATCGTGGATCATTCACTATCCATATGGGAGGATTACCGCATGGCCCTCATCCAGGTACAGTAGAGAAATCCATTGGAGCCAAGTCTACAGAAGAATATGCCGTAATGCTAGATACCTTCAAATCACTATACATCACCACGGATGCCTTGGAATTTGTGGATGATAATTATCCGATGAGTTGGACAGACTAAGACAAGGAAAGGCCTGAATTCATTCAGGCCTTTTTTATAATCCAAGAAACTTAAGTTCTTCCTTGAGACTCATTTTTTGATGCTTGAGCTCCTGTCGATCAATTAGGCTTCGCTCAATAGCAAGTCGATTTAAGCTGACTGAATGAGCATGGTAGTCAGTCTCCCATTCCAGATTGGTGAGATGACCTTGTTGTCTTAACCTCCCCGAAATCATATCCTGAATTTGATTGACTAAATGGTCAATGGAAATGTCTGATGGAAGTTTGATTAAAAAATGGATATGATCTGTCAAGACACAATAATTGCCCTGTTGGTTAGGTAATTGGGAAATGTAATCCTCTAAAGTTTGCTGAATTTCAGGAATCATGGAAGAGTTGAACAGAGGTTCATGCTGTCCTGTACTTAAGACCAAATGGGTCCAAATATCTGAATGTCCATCTCTCATGACTGGGTTGATTATTAGTAGCTTACCTTAAGCGTATCTCTAAAGTTCCATAAAAAAAGCCCAAGTATTCAGGACCTAGGCTTATCAAAAATGTGATTTTAATCAGTTTATTGAAGTATTTCTAAAATCGGGTCACCGCTTGAGCCATTTGGAAGGCGCAAATCCAACATCATGGATATGGTAGGAGCGATATCCGTAATTGCCACCTTTCTTGAGCTTTGACCACTTGCCACTCCCCAACCAAAGAATAGGATTGGAACGTGTGTGTCATAGGTGTAACCTGAGCCATGAGTAGTGCCTCTTTGTCCACCTGAAAGCCATGCAGGCTCAAGAATTAATAGTAATTCTCCTGAGGCCTTGTGGTTGTAGCCATTTTGTAAAAGTCCGGCTTTACCCTCAGTGAATTCTGTATTTCTCATTGCGGTGCTTGTATAAACCTCCTTGATGGATTTAAATCTCAAAAGAAAAGTCGCCACAGCTTCTTCGATATCATCCACCTCAAGGTCTTTTTCCTGAGCAAGATCAGTATTTAGGAAGATTTGATCATTAGAAACATTTCTGATCCAATCACCCTCTCCGTAGGTCTGATTCATGAAGGCAGTGAGTACTCCCCTGACATATCCTCCCTGAAAATTTCCAGCTGGTACATTTTCACTTATCATATAGGATGGGACATCAGCTACTCCATGATCTGCGGTAAGAAATATCAGGTAATTTCCTTCACCGTATTTCTCGTCCATGTTATTGAGGAAAGTCTCCATTTCTCTATCTAACCTTAGATAATTATCCTCCAGCTCTATAGAGGTGGGGCCAAATCTATGGCCAATATAATCTGGAGTGGAAAAGCTGATTGCTAAAAAATCAGTCTCGTCTCCCATTCCTAATTGTTCTCCTTCAATGGCAGCATAAGCAAATTCAAAGGTAATGGTGTTCCCAAAAGGAGTCGAAGGTAACATTCCAAATTCTCCATTCTGGACACTAAGCTCATCCAGGTTGTATGGGAAGGTCGGGGTAGGCTTACCTATGAATGGGGCCTCAAATTCATTGTTATCCTGAAGGCTTTGAACATAGGTGTTAATGGGATATAAAGGAGTCCATGTTTCCTGGAGATAGGAGGTTGCCAGATCCTTACGATTAAATTGCTTCACCCAAGTGGGTAGCTCATCAGTATAATAGGTTGATGTCATAAATTGACCCGTATAGCTATCATACCAATAGGCGTCTCCTAAATGCCCAGCCGGAAGGCTTGCTCCCCGGTCCTTTATGGCGATGCCAACTACTTTTGATCTTTTATTGCTAGCGAAACGTAATTCGTCAGTGATAGTAGTGGTGAGTAGATTCCTTGGTGAAATTTTTCCATTTCCTTCACTACCTCCCACATTGCTTACAGTAGAATCTCCAGCACAATAAATAGACTCATCCAGTTTTCTTGAATACCAATTATTGGCAATGATCCCATGTGTAGCAGGAGTGGTTCCGGTATAGACCGAAGCGTGTCCCGGACCTGTGTAGGTGGGAATATAATTGTAATGAGCGTTTTTCATCATAAAACCCTCATTCATCAGGCGTTTGAACCCTCCTTCGCTGTATCTATCAGCATACTTGTACAAGTATTCTTGTCGCATCTGATCAACAACAATACCTATTACTATTTTGGGTTTGGTTGAATTTTGAGCAAAGACAGACAGGGTGAAGAGAAATGCTGCCGCTCCGAGTATCCAATTTTTTTTCATTTGGCTTTTAAAATTTGGCTAAAGATACTCAACTGAATGATTTCGAGAATTAAGGCTTTGTTAAATCCTTAAAAGTGTGGATTTTGAAGTCTTGAATTGAAAACCATGAACAGAATTACCCTTTTTCTCCTCGTTCTATTGGTTCCTTTTATGGGATTCAGCCAGTCCTATTTCGAAGATGGACTCTCTGCTGAATGGCATAAATCCAGAAGAGATGAATTGAGGAAACTCATGCCGGCTAACACCATGGCAATCTTCTTTAACAGTCCCGTGAAAAACCGAACAAATGATGTGGACTATGTCTATCATCCAAATGGTGATTTTTTCTACCTGACCGGATTCCGTGAGCCAAATTCAACACTAATAATTTTTAGTGAAGAAAGAGATTTTGGTGACTTTAAAGCAGACGAAATCATCTACGTGCAAAACAGAGATCCCAGGGCTGAGATGTGGAATGGCAAGCGTCTTGGTACCGAAGGTGTAATTGAAAAGCTTGGGTTTGAACATGCTTTTTTGAACTCCCAATTTGGAAAAAAGCCAGTCATCAACCCTGATGACTATGACAATTTATTCAGCTTTGATATCGGTAAGGGAATAGAGGAAAGCGCCATGAATGTTCCTATGATGGATATGCTCGCCAATTTCAAAGAGGCGGTGGATTATCCCCAAGGTCAATCAGCCGCAAGTATGCAGGCTTATGAATTGATTAGAACTACTGAGATTGATAATTCAGCAAATGTAGCTCAGATCCTAGGACGTATACGTCAACGGTATCCAGAGGTAGCGGAGGATGAATTAGTCAGCAGCTATGTGGATGCTGCCACCCCTGAGGAAAGAATGAAAGTAAGGGAGGGAATGCCCGAGCAAAAAATCAATCTATCGGCGTTGGACAACGCCATGGATGCCTTACGAGAAGTAAAAACTGAGGAAGAGATTGCTTTATTGGCCAAGGCTGTGAAAATATCTGCGGTCGGCCAAATCGAAGTAATGAAAGCAGCTAAAGAAGGAATGACTGAACGCGAGATTCAGGGTATTCATGAATTCATTTGGAAAAGATATGGCTCTGAAGAAATTGGCTATCCATCAATTGTAGGGGCTGGTCACAATGGATGCATACTGCACTATGTAGAAAATGATAAAAAGAATATCAGCGAGAGAATGGTCTTGATGGATTTAGGTGCTGAATGGAGAGGTTATACAGCTGATGTGACCAGGACCATTCCCATTAGTGGAACTTTCAATGAAGAAGAAAAGGCAATTTATGAGCTTGTTCTAAAATCTCAGGAGGCTGGAATAGAGCTATGCAAAGAAGGTGTGGAGTTTGGAAAAATAGGTCAGGTAACTCGCGAGATTATTAACGAGGGTTTGGCCGAGTTAGGAATTATTGAGGCAGGAGCAAGACATAATTACTTCCCGCATGGGACTAGCCACCATCTAGGATTAGATGTTCATGATCGTGGAGGGTACGGGCCACTCAAGCCCGGCATGGTGCTCACAGTAGAACCAGGGATTTATATCCCTGAGGGGAGTGAGTGTGATCCGAAATGGTGGGGAATAGCTGTGAGAATCGAAGATGATATTTTGGTCACCAAGGATGCTCCAGTTAATCTATCTGGAGATGCTCCTAGAACCGTTGCAGCAATAGAAGATATGATGAAGCAGCCAAGCGCTTTAGATAAT
>CAZLUY010000324.1:0-2284 GCA_964562785.1 uncultured Limnohabitans sp.
GGGATCGATAGCATGTTCAGTGGTTTGAAATACTGCATCAATGAATTCTGGATTAGCAATTCCATCCATTTCTGATAGTGAAAGCCTTCTGGTTTTCGCTTTCTCAAATTGATTCAAATATTTCTTTTTATAATATTTTTGCGTTTCACCAAAGTATTCATCACAGCGTTTGTAATGCCCTGCAAGTTCATCTGGGCTCATCAATGAACCTTTATGAATACCATAGTAAAATGGAGTAGAAATCACTTCATCCGGTTCGATTTTGATCCAACGATTAAGATTTGAAAGGAAATTCATGGCTCCACGAATCATATGTGCAGAAGTCTTAAAATCCTTATCCATGGCATAAATATGTCCAAGGTGAATCTTTCCTTCATTGACATAGCTAGCCTTTCTCAACGGCAAGGAATTCTCTTCATAAAGGTCAATCTCATATCCTCTTTGACTTAACTCAAGAGCGAGGCAAACTCCGAGTCCTCCGGCGCCTATTATGGCAATTCGCTTTTTGTTCATGGTAAAAAATAAGTATAGCCTAAAAGTTAAGAAACAAAAAAAAGCCGACACTCTGTGCCGGCTTTCTTCCGATTTAATTAATTAATTGAAAGCCGCTTTCATACCTTCCATCTTGGCATCGACCTGAGTGTCTACATCGAAGGATAATCTAGCTTTATCCCAACCCATAGACACCTTCGCTACTTTGTTGTCATTTGCAGAGATCCAGTAAGTTAATCGCTCCATGCTTTCGTCCGCCATCATAGGGCTAACCTGAATTGCTACAATATCATCTGCAGCAAGAGCTTCCTCGTCGATTTTTCCATCCTTCATGTAGGCATATACATAGACGCCTTTTGGATTGAAGTGAACCGTCCAGTCACCAGACTCCATTGGAGTGATGTGAATAGAGTAAGTTCCAGCAGGAATATTTTTTCCACCGATGTTTACTCCGGTGCTGAAAGTAATCTTGGTCGCTGCATTTGCACCTGCTCTCCAGGAAACTCCATAAGGAATAAGGTCTCCAAAGATGGTTCGGCCTTTAACCGCTGGTGAGGAATAATCCATGGAAATTTTGGTAAAGCCTACTACCTGAGAAACGGTAGAAGCAGGGCTAGGTGCAGGTGCTTCCATTTGAGCAAAAGCTACGGTTGAGCAAAGCATCAAAGCAAAAGCTAAAATTGATTTGTACATGTTTTTCATATTAAGATTGAATATTCCCAATGTAAACAAGATTTTGCATCTGAGGTTTCAAAGGTTTATTTAAATGGTTGAACTGTGAGATTCCGATAATAAAAAAGTCTTTATTACCAGAGGATTAGCCTACTAAGAACCCGAAGCGTAGTTTTTTAAAAGGGTGTCGTAATCGGGAAGACTGCTGTCATCATGAACTTTGATGAACTGACCAAACTGCAAGAAACCGTAGATATATGGATCGGAGGAGACCTTGTCGTAGTTCTTGTTGAAATACTCTTCAACGGTTTCACCTGGTGGGACAGGATCAGGAAGAATGCTCATGATATGCTGAGCAAACTGATAGCAATCTTCAAGGTCCGCTTGCTCCCCATGCTTTCTCCACCATTGCATTCCAATCTGATTGGCAAATAGCTCATTTGCATAGGAGCCTTTGGTGTCACCTTTTACGAAGAATTGAACACCATGCCCCAATTCATGAGGCAGATAAAAGCCATTGAAGAATAGACCGAAAAGCCTTTTTCCCTCTTCTGCTGATCCAGCCATTTTATTGAAAAAACCGATGGCAGGAGCCTTCAGTTGATCCCAAAATGGGAGGTTTACAGTTTTCGTAGAAGGATCAAAAAATACCAGAGCAGGTGTGGTATTGATTATGACGCTTACATCAAATTCAATCTTGGGTAAAATTGAATTGAAGTCTTTTACAAACTGTGTTGTAATGGCTTTGCCATCACTCAAAAAATCATCTTGTGAGCTGTAGGTGTGAAACCAATTTGAATAAGGATTGTCCATAAGTTCCGGTTTGGGTTTAAGTTTATCTTTAAAAATAATCTGAAGGCTTTTTGCTCCATGAGCACCGATAACAAGTGACTGTTCGATATCGGCTGTTTTGGAAGGTCCGGCAATAAAAAGTCCAAACCCTGAATGATTGCTTCCTATCCGCGAATAAGCCTCGTGCATATTGGGAACAATAGATTTTGAATCCAAGCAAATGACCAAATGCTCCGTAATAAATGGAATTCCTCTCAGCTTCAAGTCTTTGTCTTCAAACCAGATAGCTCCATTTTCAGCTACGGCAAATTGCCCTTCCAGGATCGCT
>CAZLUY010000325.1:0-2204 GCA_964562785.1 uncultured Limnohabitans sp.
TCCTGAGCTTCCATGATCACAAAACCGTGAAACTCAAACATATCCAATGGCAGAATCTCCATCCACTTATTCAAGTCATATTGACTAATGGATCCGCTGCCATCACATAAGTCAGAATGAGATTCCTTATCTGGAACTTTACATTTAGGAACTACACGAACATAGTCGGTATTCAAATGGATTTGAAAATGCTTGATCAATCCATCAGCTGTTTGAAACTTGAATAGAAATGGGTGAATCGAGTTAATCTGGACTCCATAAACCTGCTTCAAGATTAGAGAATAGACATGAAGGAGTTTTTCCCTCATCATCTTTTCCATATCCAAATTTTCAGGCATTCGCATGTTGCCCTCACTCTCTTCAAAGTACTCTCCGAATTTAGTGGTAGAAAATATCGGCTCGTAGGTGAAAGGAAGAGCAAGACCAAAAATTCTTGTATCCTCCTGACCGCTCATTGGGAATAACGAGCTAAGAATTACAGAAAAGGCTAAACGATTCTCTTCCTTATCAAGATCCTCTAGTTCTACTGGAGATTTCATCAGATCAGGTGCTTGGCTGACCCTGTCCTTCATATCTCGATATAAATAATTCAACGGATTATCTCCATCCGCTAACTCATTCCATTTCTCGAAAAGTGGATTGAAATCCAAATATGTCTCAAGCTTGAGCTGATGTTTCTTCTCAAACTCCTTAAACTCATCTGTTGTGCTCATGGATATTAGACTTAAATACTTGAAAATAAGTTCACTTTTCGTCTAGGATCGACCTGTTAAAGATACTAAAACTCTATTTGCCCCTTTCAGCCGAGGTCACTTTGAACTATTCCAAAATACCTTGGGGAGTTCGGGAGAAGTCCTATCTTTGCGCAATTATTTAACCAAGGAGAATAAAAGAAAACAATAAATGGAAAACTTAATCTACATTTTACCAGTCTTCGGGGTAATTGGATTAGCATACATGGTCTATTTAAGAGCATGGGTAAATAAGCAGGATGCAGGCGAAGAAAACATGAAGAAACTCGCTGGCTACGTGAAGGAAGGCGCTATGGCTTTCTTGGCAGCAGAGTACAGAATGTTAGCCGTCTTCGTAGTAATTGCAGGCATTCTTTTGGGTGTCGTTTCGATGCTTGTTGAAACCACACACTGGTTCATCGTTCTTGCCTTCGTTATCGGAGCAGTATTCTCAGCAGTTGCTGGAAACATCGGTATGCGAATCGCCACCGATGCTAACGTTAGAACTACTCAAGCGGCAAGAACAAGCTTACCAAAAGCCCTTCAGGTATCCTTTAGAGGTGGTACAGTTATGGGTCTTGGTGTGGCTGGTTTGGCTGTATTCGGTCTTTCATTATTGTTCGCACTTCTTGTACAGTTCTTTATCACAGGCGAGCAGTCATTCTACATGGAGATGACTATCGTTCTTGAAACCCTTGCTGGTTTCTCTCTAGGTGCAGAGTCAATTGCACTTTTTGCACGTGTTGGTGGTGGTATCTATACTAAAGCTGCTGACGTTGGTGCCGACCTTGTAGGTAAAGTCGAAGCTGGAATTCCAGAGGATGATCCACGTAATCCAGCAACTATCGCGGATAACGTAGGTGATAATGTAGGTGATGTTGCGGGTATGGGAGCTGACCTTTTCGGTTCATATGTAGCTACTATGTTGGCTGCAATGGTATTAGGTAACTACCTAATTAACGACATTAACAATGGTGCCATGATGAATGACGAATTCGGTGGAATGGGTCCAGTATTGTTGCCAGTATTGATTGCTGGTATCGGTATCATTTTCTCGATTGTTGGATCATTGATCATTAAGATTAGCGACAACAATGCAAAAGAAGCGCAAGTGCAAGCTGCTTTGAATAAAGGTAACTGGGGATCTATCATCCTTACTGGTATTGCTTCTTATTTCATCATAAACTGGATGCTTCCTGCTGAAATGCAGATGACATTCTTCGGTCAAGGACTACAATCTGTTAGCGCATTTGATGTGTTCGCTGCTGTACTGATTGGTCTTGCTGTAGGTGGTTTAATTAGCTACTTCACGGAATATTATACAGGAATGGGCAAGAAGCCAGTAATGAGTATTATCCAAAACTCATCCACAGGTGCCGCTACAAATATCATCGCTGGTCTTTCTCAGGGAATGATGTCAACATTTGCTCCTGTATTGCTATTTGCTGCTGCGATTTGGGGAGCATATGCTTT
>CAZLUY010000326.1:0-6371 GCA_964562785.1 uncultured Limnohabitans sp.
AACATAAACCACATCTGGATTATCAGGATGAATTTCAACAGCACCGATCTGTCCTGTTTCACCTAGACCTACAAATTCCCAGGTTTTTCCCTCATCTTCAGATTTGAAAACACCCTTTCCTGTGATCACATTTGATCTAAGCCCGTCAGAACCTGTACCCACATAAATAATTTCAGGAGAATTCTGATACACAGAAATTGCTCCGATTGATGGAGTTGGGAAGAATCCGTCGGAAATATTATCCCAGGAGTGTCCGAAATCATCAGTTTTCCAAACTCCACCGCCGGTGGCGCCCATGTAGAAAGTTGATGGCTTGGATTCAACACCTTCGACCGCCGTTACCCGACCACCTCTTAGGGGTCCAACATTTCTGAATTTGAATGAGTCCAGTAATTCTCCCATATCCTGTGCGAAAGTGACGCCGGAAGCAAGAATTAAAAGACATAGTGAAAGGTAATTTTTTCTCATCTCTAGAAAATTTAGAAGCGGAAGTTAAGACCAATTGGCCTGAAAAAACAAGGGAATTATAGGAATGGGAAATCCCTTTTAGAAGATTAATTCTGACAGCCTAGGAATGGGGATTGCCTTTAGTCCGGCAAAGCAAAAGCTAAATATGAATCACCACTCTTGGTTCCCTTGCCACCCCCACAGGCGATCACTAAAAATTGCTTACCATTCTGTGAATAAACGGCAGGAGTAGCATGGCCTGATGCAGGTAAATCGGCTTGCCACAATAGCTCACCGGTTGCCTTATCAAAGGCCCGAATTTTTTCATCTTTAGTTGCTGCGATAAACAAGACACCTCCTGCGGTCACAACTGGGCCTCCATAGTTTTCAGTGCCCGTAGGCTCGAAACCTTGTTCAGTAAGGGAATCAATTTCGCCCAAAGTGACTTGCCATTTTTTTAAGCCCGTATTCATGTCAATTGCTGTGAGAAGTCCCCAGGGTGGATTACTACCATATAAGCCCTCGCTAGTGGTAAGCCTTTTGTATCCATCCATGTAGTATCGAGGATAGAGCAATGAATCATCCGACTCCAATTCCTTTTTGTCTCCTTCTTCTGGTTTATTTCCCAAAACGTAATCGGCGATCAGAAGCCGATCTTCTTCCGAGATATAATCGAATGCAGGCATTGCCCCGCGCCCCTTTTGAAGTAATTCAGCCAGGGAAGCCTTATCGTATTTTGAACCAAGATCCAATAAGGCTGGAATACTAGGAGGGGTTCCTCCTCTGTCCAAACCATGGCAGTTTCCACAATAATTGGTGTAAAGTGCCTGACCAACATTTTCAAATTTTGAATTGGGGGTCATTTTTATAAGCCATGGAATCTGGTTTGCATTCACGTAGAAAGTCTGCGTTTCTGGGTCAAATGCTGCACCTCCCCATTCTCCACCTCCGTCCATTCCTGGAAATAGGACGATGGGCTTTTCAGGATGTGGAGGTAGCCAGGTGTCTCCCATAAGTGCATCCTCCAGTTGACTTTCAATATCCTCTTTCCACTCAGGAGTCAAATTCAAAATGTCGCTTTCTTCAAAAACCATATTCATGAAAGGCTCAGGAAGAGAAGGGATGGGTTGTGTCGGAGAAGTCTGCTCTCCGGGTAAAATGGTCTGGGTGACTTGGGTTTCCTGAATAGGCCAAATAGGTTCGCCTGTTTCCCTTTCAAAAACATAAGTATGCCCTTGTTTCGAAATTTGTGCAACGGCATCAACCCATTTTCCATCCTTCTGAATCCGGATAAGATTTGGATTTGCAGGAAAGTCCCTGTCCCAAACATCATGGTGAACAGCCTGAAAGTGCCATTTCCTTTGACCAGTTTTTGCATCTAAGGCGAGGAGAGAGTTTGCATAGAGATTATCTCCGTGCCTATAACCACCATAGAAGTCATAGGTGGCTGAGCCTGTGGGTACAAAAACAATCCCTCGATCATAATCTACCGTCATGCCTGCCCAGTTATTGGCTCCACCAATTTGACTGACATAATCGCTGTCCCAGGTATCGTAACCGAATTCACCTTCATGCGGGATTGTATGGAAAATCCATTCTTGTTCGCCAGTGAGGATATTATATGCTCTGATATGGCCAGGGGCTGCATCCAGACCCTCAGATAGTCTCATTCCGATAATGAGAAGGTTTTCATAAACAACTCCAGGAGCATTGGCGACGATAAGGAAATCTTCTCTTTCTGTATCGAGACCTTTCCGCAAGTCAACTTTTCCATTATCCCCAAATTCAGAAATTGGCTCACCTGTCTCAGCATCAAGCGCCATCAGCCAGTTTCCAGCTCCAAATAGGATTCGGCTTTGATTTTCATTTTCCCAATAGCTTACCCCTCGGTTGGTTCCAGCCCAGGAATTCTCTCCACCAAGAATTTCAAATGGGTCAAAACGCCAAATTTCTTTACCTGTCTCCGCATCGAGCGCAAAAATGTCTAGTGTTGGGGTGCTTCCGAATAGCTTTCCATTCTTCACAATTGGCTGACACTGAATCTGACTTCTCTCGGTTGCATCCCCTGTTTTATAGGTCCAGGCTACTTCAAGATTTTTGACATTCTCCTTATTGATCTGATTTAGTGAGGAATAGCGTGATCCATCACGCGGCCCGCCATAGTGGGACCATTCTGTATAATCGATAGGTGAAGCTTTTTCCTTGCAGGAAAAAATGAAGCAAATAAAGAGAAATAAGAGTAGGTGGCTGGGGTTGGAGATTTTTCTCATTCCCACTAAAATAAGAGAATCTGACTTATTTGAATCAGCCTAGCTGGTAATCGAATTCCAGGGGATTGGGAAGATCAAAATTGAAACCCATATCCTCAGCTTTTTCACTGCTAATTAACCGTTGGTCCACAGATTCTAATTTTTTGTAGGATTTGGGAAGCTCGAAGCCAAAATCACGCGAATTTCGTTCGATAATTTCTTTCTTGGAAGGATGCTCAGGAGCAACTCCATTGAAAACTTCTTCCCAATGAGCACTTTCAATCACCCACTGACACATGGCAATAGCATCCATTTGATGGATATAATTCACTCTCGCTGCCCCATCCACATCTTCTTTTCCTTGAAAATACTTTCCGATAATTCTGGACCCGCCCATCAATCCACCAAAGCGGATAATCGTGAGGTCAAAATTTCTTCTCTCTGAAATGATTCTTTCAGCTTCAAAAATTGTCTTGTTGCCCGTGTTGATTTTGGTGATTTCATCTTCCTCATCATATGGGGTGCTTCGAGGCTCATTGGGATAAATACCTGTGCTGGATATAAAGATCACTCGTTTTACTTTTGATTGATCCAGTTGTTTCCTTAGGAAGGAAAGTTGCTGGAAATAAAATTCCGAACTTTGGGTTTTGGACCTTGGTGGTATGGTAATGATAACCGTATCTACATCAAAAAGGGCGTTAAAGCCTTTCCCTGTCGGGTGCGGACTAAGCTTATATGTCACAACGGAAAAGGCTTCTTTGGAAAGTCTTTCTGCCTTCTCCATTGAGGTGGAGGAGCCTATTACATCATAGTCTTCTGAAGCTAATTTCTCAGCCAGAGGAAAACCTAGCCAACCTAATCCTATGATGCTTATCTTTTTCATGCTAATAAAAATGCCTCCCAAGGGAGGCATTAATTAATCTTTTTTGGGCATTGTACCAAATACATAATCCCATAAAGGTGTACTCACACCGAAGGCCACATCAGGGTCCTTGTAATGATGGATAGCATGGTTGACCCAAAGAACCTTAAACAAATTCTTTGGTGGCTGATACGCATGAACTATGTAGTGCACGCCTAGATAAGCCGCATATCCAAAAAGGAAACCAGGTACAAAGTATAGGGATAGATCTCCCATAATTAGGTTGAACACCAAATAAATAATCGCTGCATATGCCGCGCTCACAAATGGAGGCATGGCTAAACGGTCTTTATCCTTTGGGTAGTCATGGTGAACTCCATGAACTGAATACTGGAGCTTGTCCTTAACCGGCGTGTTGGGCTCCATGTGAAAGAAATACTTATGCATTAAGTATTCCACCAAAGTGAAAGCTAAAAATCCTGCAAAGAATAATCCTACTCCCACAAACCACGCATACTGAGTCGTGGTCACCGCATAATACTCCAGCACTCCAGAGATACCAATAAACATTGTGATCGGTATCAAAATGTGAGTTCTGGAAATCCTCTCTAGAATCGGGTTTTCAAACATCTTGGCCGAACCGAAGTTGTCTGGCCTTTCTAGTCTTCCAATCTTCTTCATACTCTTAAACTTCTTTTACTCAGAATTATAGACTAATCTAAATTATGGGGCAAAGATACCTATTTTAGGATTTCTCCTATAAGTATTTGATCAAAATAAAGCTGTTTTTAATCACGCTTTGGCAAGTACCGACTCAATTGTTTCCTGGTAAAAAGCTTCATACACAGGAAGTACTTGCGTAATGTCGAATTCTTTGGCCCTTGAAAGGGCATTTTTCTTGAAAGTTGGCAGGTGCTCTTCGGCCAGAATATATTCTGCTTTATTGGTCATATCCTCTATATCTCCAATTTCACAGACAAAACCTGTTTTACCATCGACGTTGAGTTCTGGGATACCTCCTGCATTTGAACTGATTACAGGAACCTCACATGCCATAGCTTCTAAAGCTGCTAAGCCAAAACTTTCTTTTTCAGAAGGCATAAGGAATAAATCAGCCACAGAAAGAACCTCTTCTACTGCCTCCAGTTTTCCGAGGAATCGAATGTCATCGCATGCACCCAATTCTCTGCATAGGCGTTCCATAGAATCTCTTTCAGGGCCATCCCCAACCAATAGAAGTTTTGCAGGAATACGCTTACGAAGTTCATAGAACACGCGTATTACATCTTCAACTCTTTTAACTTTCCTAAAATTGGATGTATGGACTAGAAGCTTTTCGCCATTAGGACAAATGGCAAGCTTGAAGTGCTCTTTTCTTTGCTTCTTGAATCTCTCCAGATCTATGAAGTTCGGGATTACGCGAATTTCCCTACGGATATCAAAGTGCTCTAATGTCTCCTGCTGAAGATCACGGGATACAGCAGTAACACCATCAGAATTATTGATACTAAAAGTAACAACAGGTTCATAGCTAGGGTCCTTACCTACCAAGGTGATATCTGTGCCATGAAGGGTGGTAACCACGGGTATTTCTATTCCCTCGGATTTCAAAATCTGCTTGGCCATAAATGCCGCAGAGGCATGCGGAATAGCGTAGTGAACATGAAGCAAATCAAGATTTTCATATTTAACCACACTCACCATCTTACTCGCTAGTGCAAGTTCATAGGGTCTATGTTCAAACAAAGGATAACTTTTGATGTCAACTTCGTGATAGAATAGGTTTTCACTAAAGAAGTCCAGACGCGTGGGTTGTCTGTAGGTAATGAAGTGAATCTCATGGCCTAATCTGGCAAGACCAATTCCTAATTCTGTGGCTACTACTCCACTACCTCCAAAGGTGGGGTAGCAGACTATTCCTATTTTCATGCTTTTTGAATTCTTCAAAGTATGATGCTAACACCAAAAACAATGCAGATTGTTCAAAATAAGAATCTTTTATCTTTAGAATAATAGATTTTTATAGATGAACGGAGTGGAAGAAGGCTGTTAAGGTTTCTGTTTTTTCTCCTTGATCTGGAAGAGATAAGCCAGGGTGAACTCCAAAGTGGTGAACCTCATATCAAAAACTCTTTCCTGTTTGGCATCCGGATTAGTGAAATCATAGGAGAACCGAACTTCTCCTGACAAGGTGCTCTTTCCGAACAGTGCAGATAGACCAGCTCCAGCAGTTAAACCATACATGATTTTGCTTGGGTCATCATCAGGCCCTCCAAAGGTTGGGAGTTCTGGCGGGGTAGTGTCAGAGAACTCTCTGGTTACGTCTTTTGCACTTAAAAGATATCCGAAATGAGGGCCAGCTTTAATCTGAAACCTTCCTGATTTACCAATGAAAAAGCTGGATAGGACGGGAATTTTCAAGTATTCCAGTTCAGTTCTATTCGTTTGTGGGTTGGTTTCATCATCGGTCATTTGCTCAAACCCAGTCGGCAGGTATTGCACGTTGACCTCGATTCCTGCATTTTTTGAATTGAAATGCTCAAATACCAAAGCGAAAGTAGTACCGCTCAGTCCTGGGACTTCTACATTTCTAGTTCCGGCAGTAGGCAAATAGTTGAAGTTTGAGGTCACATATCCTCCTCGAATGCCAACACTTGTTTGTGCTTGAGCTGAAAGACTAAATATGAGGCCTAAAAGGATCAGACTTCTCTTGAGCATGCGCAAAAGTAAATAAAAGACCCTTGGTTGGACAATTATTTCTGATTGATTGTGAAGGTTCCTGAAATGGGTTCACCATCTAATGCCAGACCACG
>CAZLUY010000327.1:0-6526 GCA_964562785.1 uncultured Limnohabitans sp.
AAAGGAAAGTTTCGAGGATCAAGGCTACACAAAAGAATACACGGCTGCCAGGCTCAATTCTAAATTCGCCTTTACCTATGGTCGAGTGGAAGTTCGGGCGAAGCTCCCAAAAGGAGTAGGTACCTGGCCGGCCATTTGGATGCTTAATACGAATATTGACGAGGATGGAGCCTACTGGGATAATGAAGGATATGACACGACCAAATGGCCCAACTGTGGAGAAATCGACATTATGGAGCATTGGGGAGACAATCAAGATTACGTATCAAGTGCCCTACACAATGGCTCAAGCTATGGCGATGATGTAGTTAATTTGGGAGGGCAAAAAATCAAAGATGCATCAGACGAATTCCATATCTACACCTTGGATTGGAATGAGGATAGAATGATTTTTAGCGTTGATGGAGTGGAACACCTTACTTATGCACCCGAGGTCAAAGACGAAGACACCTGGCCTTATGACTCAGATTATTACTTCTTAATGAACATCGCAATTTTACCTGAAATTGATCCTGATTTCACCAAAAGTGAAATGGTAGTAGATTACATCAGAGTGTACCAATAAAGATTTTTTCCCTCAGAATAATTCTCAAGGGTGTCACAAAAAACGAAGACTTTAATTGTTCGAATCTTACTCTTTGGGGGAACGGCTATTTCCATGTTTTTCGTCCCCTGGATATTAGTGAAGGCCTGGATTTGGCCTTTACCAGATAGCACAGAAGGTCAGCTGGACCAGGCTCTAAATAATGGTTTTGATGGCGTAGTGATCTATGCAGATCAGGGTGGAAAAGACCCCATTTTTGCCGCTGCAGGTTGGCATAATAAGGAGGAAAAGATTCCGGCACGCCCAGATGCACTTTTTAAAATTGCCAGTATCGCCAAATTATATGATGCGGTTACCCTTACTAAACTCGTTGGTGCAGGAAAACTCTCTCTTGATGGAACTTTAGCCGAGTACCTTCCTGAATTGAAAAACAGAATCCAATATGCTGATCAGATCACCATTAAGATGATGATACAGCATCGAAGTGGTATCCCAAACTATACCGACACGCAAGATTTCTGGGCGAATCCCGAACGGACTTATGAGGAGAATTTAGGACTGATACTGGATCAACCAGCTTTGTTCAAGCCGGATGAGGACTATGCTTATTGCAACACGAATTACTTATTGCTGGGGCAAATAATGGATAGAGTCTTAGGTTATCCCAAATTCCAGTTTGTACAGCAAGAGATTCTGGATCCGCTGAATTTAGAAAACACCTATGCTTCAGTGAACGATGTTGACCCTGACAGGGTCATGAGCGGCTATCATCTAGGCCACCCTTATGATTTGAAAGCTGATGACTTAGGTTTTATTGCTACGGCCGAAGATGTAGGCATTTTTCTCCGTGCCCTAAATGATGGAACTCTTTTCAAGGATGGGGAGCAGGATATTTATTCCTCAATCTATGAATATGAGCATGATGGATGGGTGCCCGGATATCAAAGTTTTTCCAGGTATGATGAGAAGAAGGACTTGGTTATGGTGACCTTTTACAGCACGACTGATTCGGAACTATTGCTTTGGAATGTTTCCCAAATAACGAATAATCGCTTCCAGAAAATCATTACTAAATAGCTTGTTCAGAAAGCAAAAAACTCCCCAATGGGGAGTTCTTCATTTTAGCCTGTAAAATAAGCTTCCAGTTCACTCATCATTGCATCCCGATCTCTCAGATCGTTGATAATTTTCCCTTTCTCTAGTAATACAATTCGGTCGCAAATCTCGGTAACATGATTCAAGTCATGAGAGGAGATTAGAAAAGTAGTCTGAGAGTCTTCCTTTTCCTTAAGGATTAATTTCTTTAATCGAATCTGGGAGCTTGGGTCAAGGTTTTCAAAGGGCTCATCCAAATACACCACTTCAGGATTACCAAGAAGGGCAGCTGCAATTCCTACCTTCTTGAGATTACCCTTCGATAAATCTCTGATGTACTTTTTCTTTCCTCTTATCTCATCATTGAATAACTCATCAAATTTTTGGAGATAGAGTTCAAGATCAGCATCAGAGAGATTATAGATTTTTCTTAGAGTCTCAAAGTATTCATCTGGGGTGAGATAGGTAAGTAGCATATGCTCATCCAGATATGCTCCTGTTCTTGCCTTCCAACCTTCAGATTTACTCACATCTTCAGATTCCATCATCACATTACCCTGAGTAGCTCTAACAAGGTCAAGCATAATTCGAAACAAGGTAGTTTTACCTGCACCGTTATTTCCTACAAGACCAAAGCATTCTGCTTTTGGGATCTCCAACTGGTCCACATCAAGGACAACTGCCTCTTTATATTGCTTTTTTAGATTCTCTACTTTAATCATACTTCTTGTCTAAATGATGATGAAATTTCATACCGCTGTTTCAGCAGTCTCTGAATATTGATATTTGAAAGTTTTTTGAAAAATACTAGACCTACTGCTCCGAAAATACCTAAGGCAGCCAGTCCCGCATACTCACTGATGAGAAATGCAAAAGGAAGGTATACCACATAAGGTAAGACCATCATTGGGATGATCATCAGAAATTGAGCTGCTCCAACACCTTCATAATTGAACATTGCTCCTTTATTCAGATCCATGGGCTTTGGCTTCCAAAGTGCCAGATAAATAATTACATGGATCAACACTCCTATATTGAAGAGGAAGGTAACGAAGTGAATCAGTAGAAATTTCCAACCGAAATAGGCGTAGGGTGTCGAAAAGACAAAGCAAAGAATAGAAACTGCTACAAAAAGCAAATACTTCCCTTTTACAAGTGATTCTATTCCATCTTTTCTATTTATGAAGAAATCAAAATTCGCAGAATTCCAGCTTAGGAATAATTGACCATATTGAATCATAAAAATGCCTGTGATAAACATTCCTACGAAAATGAATATGAAACTTATTCCTTCATCCTGGTATACCGGATTAGTATAGAAGATCAAGCCATAAAGTAGAAAGAAGGCAGACAGCATCAGGTAAGTCCTACTCTTTTTATGCCTGATAATTAGCTTCCATTCCAGATTAGCCATTTCACCCGCATCGCCAAACCTCGACAAGAAACCAAGATTTTGATTGGCAAACCTGATTTCCTCATCCTCAGTCAAATCCTCGAGGTAAGCATTATTCAGGTAGTAATTGTAAGTGATGAAATAAGTGGCTACTGATAAAGCCAGAAATCCAAGGAATGGGATTATACTGGTCATAGAAAAAGTAAAGAGCGGAGAAACTACCTCACCCACATTAAACCAACCCATATAGCTAAGCCCTCCTCCGAGAAGCAAAACGGTGAAGACCACAACTAAGCCAATGAAGCTGTCCTCGAATCGCTGCTTAAACCAGAGCATAAACCAATGCAATGACCAGCTAAATGAAAGGACTAGTCCCATCCAACCGATGAGTCCCATGGCTCCATGAACATCAAAGACTTCCCTAATTCCAAAAGGAAGAAAGAGCAACAGGGCAATTACGCTTAAGGGAGAAACAAATGATCTAGCCAAAAGCATATGGATGATTTTCCTTTTGCCTATTGGTAGATGCAGCAAGCTTTCCAATTCGATTACAGGAAGTTTTTGTAGGAAATACCTATACATAAACTCTCCTAGGAAGAAGTAGATGATGTAGGAATTTACCACATCTAAAGGGTTTTGACCCTCTGCTAGCTTCCTGACAATTTCTGATAAAAAGAGTCCGGCAAGCAATACATAGAGTAATAATACCAAGGCCAGAAATATCAAAACCGCTGAGACGGCTATACTTTTTCCGAAAGAAGTGGATCTAAAAGTCTTAAGCCACTGCAAACGGATGAGTTGAAAAATCATAAGCAAACAATTATTTGAATTAAATTCGCGGGGAAAGATAGGGAATGTGAAATGAATTCACATGAATCTACCCCAAACTCAAAGAGGAATTAAAAATGGTAAACGAGAGCTTTTTTGAAATAGTTGAGGAGAGAAGATCGGTAAGGGTTTTTGATCAGGAATCTGAATTTGATCATTCACTTATAGAGAAAGCCCTGGAAGCTGCCATTCTTTCTCCCAATAGCTCTAATCTTCAGCTTTATCAATTTATCCGGGTTCCCGAGACCTCTCCTATCAAAGATAAGCTTGCTCAATTATGTATGAGACAGAAGGCTGCCACCACGGCTAGAGAATTGGTAGTTGTAGTGACTCGTAGAGATTTGTGGAAATCAAGAGCTGAAGCCAATTACTCCTATATCAGTTCGGTCACCCAAAATCAATCAGAGAAGAAAAGGAAGCAAGCTTTGAGTTACTATGGCAATCTTATTCCAAAGCTCTATTCTAAGTATCCAGGTTGGACATTGATTAAAAAAGCGATTGCACTTTTTGTCGGACTCAAAAGACCTATGGTTCGGGAGGTGGGCGAAACCGAAGTACGAATCTCGGTGCATAAATCAGCGGCCTTGGCATCAATGACATTTATGCTTGGCGTAAAGGCTGCAGGCTATGACACTTGCCCTATGGAAGGTTTTGATTCAAAGCGGGTGAAAAAGCTACTTAAGTTAAGTTCGGGATCTGAAATCAATATGATTATTGGTTGTGGGAAAGGCCTTCCTGAGGGAATTTATGGAGATCGCTTCAGAGTGGAAACGTCGAATTTGGTCATTGAAATGTAATCTCGCCGATAATTTATCAGAAAAACTAATTGACGCCTTATCTTACTTATGATCAGAAAGACTCTGAAAGTCAGAACATTCTGATCATAGATTGAGTCTTACCCAAAGCAAATCACGATAAATCAATAATATATTTTGAATCTGTCCTATTTTGGGCAAGGTTATTGATTTTATTTCAGGCTATAAAATAATCACTTGAAACCCAGAAAAACGCATCTTATTCCTTAGGCCTTTTTCGAGAAAATTAATTCGAAATTTGGTAGGTGAAATAGGGAACAATAAATCCTAGTATCAGTTATATTTGGGATTATGTTGATTTCAACAGCACTAATCGGGGATAGATGGTAATGTAATCAGATGAGTAGTAGGTTTTATAAACTACTTTTATTGATTTTTTTAGGTGTAAACCTCTCAACTTCTGAGCTACATGCACAGCTAGTTAACTCCGGCGACCTTTATATTCAAGACGGCACTATTCTTTGGACGGGTATCCCATTTGAAAATACTTCTACTGGAAATATCATCAATAATGGGACTTTGGTATTCACTTCTGATGTACTTAACGATGGACAATTCGCTTTTAGTACAGATCAAACTACAGGATTAACAAGACTCGAGGGAAATACCTCTCAAACAATCGGAGGAATTAGTCCTATTCTTCTTAGCAGTCTTCAACTCAATAATTCTGAAGGCTACAATTTGGACAATTCCCTGTCCGTAGCAGGAACAGCAGAATTTAATTCGGGAATAGTAAGAAGCAGTTCACCAAGCAATACATTCTCCTTCACTCCTAGTGGAGTTTCAGAAAATTCTTCTGATGACAGTTTTGTCGATGGAGTAGTTGGTTTTGAAACCGACACAGAGAGACTCTATCCGATTGGTGATGATAGCTATAGACGCATTATGCTGGCCTCCCCTATCAACCAGGCCGAGACCTTAAATCTTCAGGGACGATATTTTTTAGAAGACCCAGACAATCTTTATCCCAGGGATCAGACCTCGCCTGAAGTGACTTTGGTGAGTGATGCTGAGTATTGGGAATTGAATAATCTAAATCCCTCCGTTAGTGAATTGAATCTCACTTTGTCCTGGAGAGATATCACTACCAGCGCTTTTGTTCTAGGGAACTTGACCAAACTTGCCATTGTCAAGTGGGATGAAGATCAACAATTATGGGTGACCGCTGGTGGAATAAGTGATTTGGAAAATCAACTCATTAGCACTGAAATTTCTTTATCAGGCACTGGAGTCTATACCCTTGGGGTGCTAACTGGCATTACCAATCTCGGTTTAACAAAAACATCATTTGGAATTTCCATCTGGGAAGGCGACCAATTCGAATATGAGTTAGTCCTTCAGAATAACGGTCAAGATCCCGCTACAGACGTAGTTTTGGTAGACAATCTTCCAGACGAATTAGAGTATATCAGTGTTGAAGGAGAGTCTATCTTCGGATTGCTGGAATTTGATGTAGAAGTACTAGGTCAAACAGTAGTTATTCGAATTCCTGAATTGATTGTTGGAGATGAGGTTACATTCAAACTGCGCGTGAGAGCATCAGACCCGGGTAGAATTATCAATACAGCAGAGGTAACTTCTCTGGAGGTTGAGGAAGATCCTGAGGACAACTTCGCTATGGATGAAAATGAGGTGAAAGCCTTTTTTATACCCAATGCAATTACCCCTAACCGAGATGGTTTCAATGATCAATTTGAAATCAAAGGACTAAATAAGTTCATATCCAATAAACTCACAATTTTCACCAGATATGGTGATACTGTCCTCGAGAAGGAAAACTATGAGAACGACTGGAAAGCGGAAGATCTTGTGGCTGGCACCTACTTCTATGTGCTGAATGTGATAGAAGAA
>CAZLUY010000328.1:0-6636 GCA_964562785.1 uncultured Limnohabitans sp.
CAGAGTAATTGACAATGCTGATGGAATTCCAGCTGAGATTAGAGATAAAATCTTCCAGCCCTTTTTCACTACAAAACCAACCGGCAGTGGAACTGGCCTGGGCTTAAGCTTAAGCTATGATATTGTCAAAGCCCATGGCGGAGATTTAAGGGTCAAAAGCACCCCAGGAGAAGGAACAGAAATGGTGATCTATCTCCCGATCGAGTCCCAACCTAAAGAGATGTAAACCCTTAATAACGCACCCATTATTTTTCAAAATGACCAAGCAGACTCAAATGATATACTCCTATGAAAAGCGATAAGGAAAAATTGCTTTATCAGACTTTCGATGCTTTCTTCAAAGCTTGCCTTTCGGGAACAAAAGTCGAGGATATCGAAGAATGGGTAGACCCAAAAATCATGGGTTTTGGTAGCGCCATAGACGAAAAGGTGAAGGGCATGGATGAATTCGTCACTCTCCTTGCGAATCAAAACAGTCAGACGGAAGGGATGGAAATCTCCTACAAGTCGGACCCGATTAAGCGCATTATTTCCGAGGATGGGAACACGGCGATTTTTGCCGATGATTTATACCTATACATTGGAAGTGGTGAGGATCAAGTAGAAATGTATTTGAGGATGTCTGTCGCTTTTGCCTATTCTGATAATAAATGGAAAGCCATCCACTGGCATGGGTCAAAGCCTGAGCTAGTTGAAAATGAAAAGGACAGCTGGGGACTGGATGCTTACAAACAAAAAGCGGAGAAACTTCAGAAGCTGGTTGATGAGCAAACCTCTGATCTAATTTCCAAAAACAGGGAACTAGAAATAGAAACCTCTTTAGAAAAGGTCCGGGCCAGCATGATGTCCATGAAATCAAGCCCTGACCTGCTTCAGGTAATCAAGAGTGTTTTTACCGAGCTGCAGTCTTTAGGCTTTAGTGCTGATGCATGTGCAGTCATTACTTATGATGAGGAATATGCTGCCGAACACTGGTATTCTGGATATGGGACGGAGATTTATCCCAAGAGCTACACCATACCCTATACCAAAAAGTTCACTTATAACTATGAGTTGGTTGATGCCTGGAAAAACAAGGTAGAATACGAGTCCTTCATTATGGAAGGTCAGCATAAGGAGGACTATGCTAATTGGCTCATTGAGAATTCAGATTTCGGCGAACTGCCTGATGAATTTCTGGCTCATGCAAAAAGCACAGAGCGAATTGTCCTGAATGATGCCTTCAATAAATACGGGATGCTGGAGATTCTAGGTCCTGAGGAGCTTTCCAAGGAAGATGCCGAAATCCTCACACGCTTCTCTAAGGTTTTTGAACAGACCTATACCCGTTTCCTTGACCTACAAAAAGCCGAAGAACAAGCTAGAGAGGCTCAGATTGAAGTTGGCTTAGAGAGGATAAGAGCCCGATCCATGGCAATGCACCAAAGCGATGAATTGCTCGATCTGTCAGTAGTGCTCTTTCAGGAACTTGAAAAACTGGGGGTAAGTGGTTTTTTCAATTGCGGTTTCATAGAGATCAACCAAAAAGAGGAGAAACAATCCGGATGGGTTACAATGACCGATGGAACCATTGGCGAGGGCTATTTTTTGCCTCTTAAGGGGGATGCAGTACTGAATGCACGATTCGAGGCGTGGAAGGCTGGTGAAGCTTCCTTCTGTCAGAAAGTGAACGGTGAGGAATTAGAAGCCCATTTGGCTTTTACCATCCCTACCCTTGGATCAAAACGCGTGAAGAAGATGGCATCCACCTTCCCCGACCCCATCTATTTTTACTGCTTCAATTTCAAAGAAGGTTACCTGAGCATTATTTCGGGTGAAATTTTGGCAAAAGAGGAAGAGGCTATCATCCTAAGATTTACCCGAGCCTTTGGGCAAGCATACACCCGATTCCTTGATCTACAAAAAGCCGAAGAACAAGCTAGAGAAGCGGAAATTGCTTTGGCTCTTGAGCGTGTACGAGCCAGAACCATGGCCATGCAAACAAGTAGCGAATTGGAAGAAGTATCCCTGGAGTTGTTCGATCAAGTCAAACAACTTGGCATTGAAACCTGGGCTACTGGGTTTAATGTTTGGCTAAACGATTCAAGCTATGTGGACTGGGTAGTTTCACCAAATGGATTTTTGAAACCATATACCCTTGATCTCACCACAAATCCATTCTTTCGGAAAATAAGCAAAGCCCGAAAAAATAGAGAGGAGTTCTTAGCAATTGAGGGGAAGGGGAAGGTTCTCGAGGATACATACCGCCTTTTATCAGAAATGGCAGGCAGCCAACTTGAAAACTTACCAGAATCAGGTTTTCAGTTCCCTAAATATCAGATTAACCATTATGTTTTTGGTTCTCAGGTCAGCTTGATGTTTATCACCTTTAAAAAGTGTCCTGAATATCATGACATTTTCAAACGCTTTGGGAAGGTATTCGAACAGACCTACACACGTTTTCTAGACCTAAAAAAAGCAGAAGAACAAGCCAAAGAAGCTCAAATAGAAGTCTCCCTTGAACGGGTAAGGGCTTCAGGTAATGCAATGAAAGATAGTTCTGCTCTGGCTGAAGTTATTTCCGTTTTATTTAAGGAGCTCCAGATTCTAGACTTCGAAGCAATGGCTTGTGGAATTTGTCTATATCAGGATGATTTAAGCCAGAAGGTTTGGGCCGCGGGGTTTGGAGAAGATATTATCCCGAAAGGAACACATCTTCCATATCTTGACCATCCTTATTATGAGGCTCACCTTAATGCCTGGAAAAATGAAGCCCCTTTTCAGGAGTTCGTTTATGAGGGTGAATTGAAAAAATCCTATGACGAGATCTCCTTTGCATCTGGAGATTTTTTTGAGATCCCAGAAGAGGAGAAAAACGCATTTATTAAAAAAGAGCGATTGATTTTTTCGGATGCGTTCATGAAGTATGGAATGTTGGAAGTTGTTTCTGAAACTTCCCTTTCAGACAAGCAATCGGAATGGTTGATTCGGTTTTCGATGGCTTTCGAGAAAACATTTACTAGATTTCTTGATCTACAGAAGGCTGAAGCCCAAGCACGGGAGGCCCAAATCGAAGTGGGTTTGGAGCGGGTAAGAGCTTCCGCTATGGCAATGAGGCATAGTGAAGATCTGGAAGACTGTACCAAAGTTGTTTTCGATGAGCTGGAAAAGCTCAATCTCAATATGGAGCGAAGCGGAATTGGGATTTTTGACCCTGAAACCAAAGACTGCCAGCTCTATACCACGGCCATAAATCCAGAAGGGGAAAAAGAATTGGTGCTCGGGATTACTTCTCTGACTATCCACCCCATGCTCATACAGACTTTTGAAGCCTGGGAGAAGCAAGAATCTTTATCCTATACTCTGGAAGGAAAAGATCTGAAGAGCTATTACGACATTGTATCCCACAGCGAATTCGTCCTATCCGATGAAATTTTAGAAAAGTCCTCGGCCCTGCCCAAAGAATACTACCACTACTCACCTTTTGGAGCTGGAGGATTGTATTTCTTCTCCGATACAGAACCTCATACTGAGGACAAAAGAATCATGCAAAGATTCGCGGAGGTGTTTGATCTGACCTATACCAGATTTCTGCACCTCCAAAAGGCCGAAACACAAGCAAGGGACGCTCAGATAGAAACAGCTATTGAAAGAGTTCGGGCATCCTCGATGGCTATGCATACCACTCAGGAATTAGGAGATGTGGTCACCGTCCTATTCGATCAGTTTTCGAGTCTCGGTCTGCATTTTTATCAGGTATGGATCAATATCTTCAAACTAGAAGAGTCCATCTCCAATTGCTGGTTCTCACCTGTTGATGGAATTATTGATGAAGCCTATACGGCAGTTGTTCCATTAGAACCCTTTGAAGATATCTCCATAAAAAGCTGGCGAGAAGGCAAGGAGTTTTCATTCCTTTCCTGGAAAGGCAAAAAGGAAGTCGATAGACTAATGGATTCACTGAGCGAAATAGTAGATCATCCTAGTTTCTCCCGAATCCAGAAGAAAAGGAAAATGGAGCGGTTGGAAATCGTTGACTCCAATCATAAATACGGGGTAGTGGCCATGGCTAAGGACAGCGAAATCACGGATGAAGACCTTGCCATTCTCAAACGATTCACAATTGCCTTTGAACAGGCTTATACCCGGTTCCTCGATCTAAAAAAAGCGGAAGAACAAGCTAGAGAAGCACAAATTGAAGCAGCCCTGGAAAGAGTTCGTGCTCAAACAATGGCCATGCACAACAGTGAAGATGTGGGTAATTCTACCCTAAAGCTGTTTAGTGAGATTACCACGCTTGGCGTGCATGAGGGAACTCGATTCGGAGTTGGAATCCTGAACCATGAGGACGACACTAATCAACTCTGGACAGCCTCCAAAGAGGGAGAAGAAGTGAAGATGCTTATCGGAAGTATCGATATGACCTTACACCCCTTACTGCAAGGGGCACTTAAAGCCTGGAAGGAGAAAAAACCTCTTCATACCTATGTGTTGGAAAAGGACGATCTGAAGAACTATTATAAAATCCTAAACAAGGTTCCAGATTACAAATTCCATAAGGATCTGAGGAAATTGCCTCCAAGGGAGTTTCATTACGGATTTATCTTCGATTATGGTTTCTTTTATACATTCAGCCCAAAGGAATTCGACTCTGAATTAATCCGAATTGTACAACGATTTAGTGAGCAATTTGGTCGGACCTACCGAAGGTATCTCGACCTCAGAAAAGCTGAAAAACAGGCTAGAGATGCACAAATAGAAGCAGCTTTAGAGAGAGTTCGTGCCAGATCTATGGCCATGCATAAGAGTTCTGAGCTTCTGGATACCGTAGATGTAATGTACGCCCAATTAAAGGAACTGGGCTATGCCAATGAAAGCACTGACATTGAAATGTGGCTCTTGGATGAGAAAGCTGAGATCATGACTAGCTATGCCTCTTCCAGCAATTTTGCTGGTCCCGATTCCGAGGTAAAGATGGAAATGGCTCTGAAGGATTTGCCGGAAATAGGCAATTGGTTTGAAACATGGAAAAAAACACCCCCCAACGATAGAAAACAACTCGTAGAGCATCATACGGTAAGTGGTAAAGCTTTTATAAACCTTATCAACACCATAGCCAAACTAGTCCCAACCTTGCAGGAATCTATAAACGGTATTAAGGCAAATGGTATTGACAAATGGTATTGGTGTAATGCACACAATAGATATGGATCGCTTAGTCTTCAAAGCCCTCAGGAACCTGAAGAAGAATCCATAGAGGTAATCAGAAGATTTTCTTCTGCTTTTGAGCAGGCCTATACAAGGTTCCTTGATCTCAAGAAAGCGGAAGCCCTGGCAAGAGAGGCAAAAATTGAAGCGACTTTGGAGAGGGTGAGGGCAAGGTCCATGGCTATGCAAAGTTCAGAGGAGCTTAGTGAAGTCATCACGGATTTTTATTCCGATATCAAATCTCTGGATGTTCACCTTGACCGCTGCATGCTATCTATAGTGGCACCTGAAAACCAGGAGATTACCTGGTGGATGGCAGGAAAGGAAGGCCTTTTGAGTGAAAATGGTTTAAGGACTCCTAAAAACGACCATCAATTCCATAAGACTTTTGTCAAAGTATGGAAGAAGCAGAAAAAGAAATGGTCCTACACTTTAGATGGTGAGGAGAAAAAGGATTGGGATAATTATGCCTTTTCGGAGACAGGATGGTCCAAAATCCCGAAGCCAGTTCAAGAGGATATGATGGCTCTCCCAGCCATAAATCTTTTCGGCTCTTCGGCAGCATTCGGAAGTCTTTTGGTGAGTTCTGTCGAAGATTTATCGGAGGAACAACAAGACTTAATCAACCGATTCGCTACCAGTTTCAACCAAACGTTTACAAGATTCTTAGACCTTCAAAAAGCTGAGGCACAAGCCAGAGAGGCTAAGATTGAAGCTGCTTTAGAAAAGGTAAGAGCAAGAACTATGGGAATGCAGCATAGCGATGAACTACTGCCAACTTCAACTTTTCTCCTAAAAGAATTGAGGGGCCTTGGTCATAAAGATATTGAAGGCCTTTTCGGAATTAGTCTCATAAAACCGGAGTTAAACCAATTTATCTCCTTTGTCTCGGATTCAGGAGGACCAGTTACACATGAACGACTGATAATACCGCTGGACCATCACCCCTTTATCACTGAATTATTCGTGCAATGGAAGAAATTCCAAAAAGATAAAAAAGCACCCAAATACCTGAGCAGGACCTTAACTCAGGCGCAGTTAAATGATTGGGTGGCCCAATTATTTTCCTATAACCAGGGTTCTCATCCAAACGCTCAAGTGCCGGATGGAATAATTCAGATTGGTCGCAGTTTAGAGAATGTGCCCCATTGGACATTTGAAGATGCATTTTATAAGCAGGGCATCTTGTTCTACCAGAGTATTGATCCTTTACCAGAGGATTTTCGACAGATTCTAATCCGCTTTGCTAAGGTTTTCGAGCAGACCTACACTCGATTCCTAGACCTTCAAAAAGCAGAAGCTCAAGCCAGAGAGGCTAAGATTGAAGCTGCTTTAGAAAAGGTAAGAGCAAGAACCATGGGAATGCAGCATAGTGATGAGTTGCCTGAGGCTGCAAATATCCTGTTCACCGAGGTGCAAAATTTAGGCATCCCAGCCTGGAGTTGTGGC
>CAZLUY010000329.1:0-2760 GCA_964562785.1 uncultured Limnohabitans sp.
GAACCTGACCAGACAGTTTTCATTGATTTTCGAAAGTCTTGATCGCTCTAATAATAATCAGGGTAAAGCATTGAAAGAATTTGGAGAGCGTTTTGAAAGAAGTGTGGAGAACATGAATTCTATCCAAAAGGAAAAGTTTAAAGAACTGAATATCAACCAAAAAGAGCTTTTAAGTTCAACCGAACTAAGGCTTGAGAGAATTCGAGAAACGGTTGATGAAAAACTACAGAAAACCCTAGAAGCTCGACTAGGCCAATCTTTTGAAATGGTGAATAAGCAACTTCACGCAGTCCAGAAAGGATTGGGCGAGATGCAGAGTTTGGCCCATGGAGTAGGCGATTTGAAGAAGGTTTTGACCAACGTGAAATCAAGAGGGGTACTTGGAGAATATCAGCTTCAAGCCATTTTGGAGAACGTTTTAAGTCCCGATCAATACCTAAGTAATGCTAACATAATCCCAGGAAGTAGAGAACGAGTTGAGTTTGCTATTAAAATGCCCGGAGATGAAGAGCCCGTACTGCTTCCTATTGATGCGAAATTTCCTCAGGAGCCTTATTTGAGATTGGTAGATGCATATGATCAGGGAGACTCTTTAGGGATTGTCAGTTACCGGCAAGAATTATTCACAGCCATCAAAAAGGCCGCATCAGATATCAGTTCCAAATATGTTCATCCTCCTCAATCAACCGATTTTGGGATACTGTTTTTGCCTATGGAGAGCTTGTATGCCGAAATTCTGAGGGAACCAGGGTTTTTACAAAAGATTCAGGTGGAGTATAAAGTTCTTATTACTGGACCGACCACCTTGTCGGCTTTGTTGAATAGCCTTCAAATGGGGTTCAGAACTCTCGCAATTCAAAAGAGGAGCTCTGAGGTATGGCAAATTCTTGGTGCGGTTAAAACTGAATTTGGGAAGTTTGGGGATCTCTTGGAGAAAACTCAACGTAAACTGAATGAAGCAAATTCGGAATTGGACAAGCTTGTTGGGACTAGGACAAGAGTGATTCAAAGAAAATTGAAAGAAGTGGAAGAATTGACGGATTCTGACACCCAGAAGTTGCTTGAGGAGTAATGTGAATAAGTCTTAAAAAGGGCCATTAATTGAATTTTATTTAGACCGTTTGCATTTTAAAGGCACTTAAAAGAAAAAAGAAACTAAAGAAAGTCTAATTGGCATTACAAAACGTGTTACTTTTGACTTTCGAACACCTAGCAAACCTAAATGGGGCGGAATATTGTCATTGCTGGTGCAGGTGATATGGGATATCACTTGGCCGAGCAATTAAGCTACGACGATAAGGACATCATTCTTATCGATTCAGACCGGGAAGTATTGGATTATGTCTCATCCAAATTGGATGTTTTGACTGTTCAGGGGGATGCTACCTCCTTTGAGGTCCTGCAAAGGGCAAATGTGTCCAATGCGAGTATGGTATTAGCTGTCACCACTTCTGAAAAGACGAATTTGGTAACGGCCGTTCTTGCCAAACAGCTTGGAGCAAAGCGAGTAATGGCAAGGGTGAGAAACCACAGCTATCTCGGCGACGAAAACATCAAATACTTCGAAAATCTTGGAATCGACAACTTGATTTCTCCTACTATGCTTTGTAGCAGGGAGATTTTCAATATGGTTGAAAACTCCAGCTTTACAGAAGTATTCGATTTTGGTGGAGGGAAACTCAATATTGTTGGTTTGACTCTGGATAAATCCAACTCTTTGGTGGACCAAAGGATAATGGATACCAAATCAGACCCTATTTTCGAGGATATCCGGATTATTGCCATTCTCAGGGATCAAAAGACCATTATCCCAAGAGGCAGCACCATCATCCGAAATAATGATCACGTGTTCTTCATATCAAATAAGAAGAACACAGAGAGTATTCTGGAACCTCTCGGTCAAAAGAAGATCGAGGTTAAAAATGTGATGATCATTGGGGGTGATGATATGGCCCTCACTACTGCACTTCGACTTGAAGATAAGTTCAGGGTTACTCTGGTAAATAAGGACAAAGAGCGTTGTAAATGGCTTGCAGAGCATTTGAAGAACACTCTTGTAATCACTGGTGACTACAAAAACATTGAACTTCTTATGGAGGAAGGCCTGGAGCAAATGGATGCTTTCCTTGCCCTAACAGAATCCTCTGAGACCAATATTATCACCAGCCTTTCAGCAAAAAACCACGGGGTTTACAAAACTATTGCCCATGTGGATACTCGTGAGTATATCCATATTTCCCATAGTATTGGGGTTGATTCACTGATCAACAAAAAACTGGTTGCTGCAAATGAGATTTCAAGATATTTGAAGAAGGGAACGGTTGAGGCTGTCTCTGGAATCTATGGAGTTGATGCTGAGTTCATTCAATACAGCGTTTGTAAGAATAACCGATTAACTAAATATCCTCTTAGAGAATTGCATTTTCCCGATACCGCCATTGTAGCAGGTGTAATTAGAGGTGAAGAGGTTTTTATTCCGGACGGTGATTTCAAGTTGCAGATGAATGATCAGGCGATCGTTCTTGCCTTGCCACAGGCGAGGAACCCATTGGAGAAACTTTTCCATTAAGTATGATCCATTTAAGAGAAATTGTAAAGATCATGGGAGCCTTGATGGTTCTGATAGGTCTGTTAATGCTCCCTGGAGCAGCTTTTTCTTGGTTTTATGATGAACCGATCCTTCCAATATTAATTTCATCTTCTATTTCTCTTGGCCTTGGTCTGGTGTTTTTCTTGTCCTTTTCAAAGGATGATAGAAAC
>CAZLUY010000330.1:0-1904 GCA_964562785.1 uncultured Limnohabitans sp.
CATAAAGCTGAATTTTTTCAGTGGGTCAAAATATATTCCTAAAGAATACCGTGCTGACAAGGACAATGTAATTGGCTTCTACAATAGCCAAGGATACAGGGATGCCGAGATTTTGGAAGATTCGATTTATGATTTCTCCCAAGATAAAATCAACATCGATTTAGAGGTTAAAGAGGGTAAAAAATACTACTACCGCAACATATCCTTCAGAGGTAACTACATCCATCCGGACCAAGTGCTATTGACTAAACTTGGCATTAAGAAGGGTGATGTTTACAATCGCGAAAAGCTAGATAAAAGACTTAATTACGATCCACAAAAAGGAGATGATGTGTCTTCCCTCTATCAGGATGATGGTTACCTCTTCTTCAGCATTGATCCAGTAGAAGTTAATGTTTTCGAGGATAGTATTGATATAGAGATGCGGATTTTCGAAGGACCTCAGGTCACCGTGAATAGCGTGAGTATTCAGGGTAATGAGAGAACTTCTGATCATGTGGTAATGCGTGAAATCCGAATTTTGCCTGGTCAAAAGTTCAACAGAAGTCTACTGGTAAGAACAATCAGAGAGCTTTCTCAGCTCGGATATTTTGACCCAGAAAACATTGAGCCTGACTTAAGACCAAATTTTGAAGCGGCGACAGTTGATATCACCTTCAAGCTTGAGGAAAGACCTAATGACCAAATTGAGCTTTCCGGAGGTTGGGGAGGATTCTATGGATTCGTTGGAACCGTAGGGCTTGTTTTCAATAACTTCTCCCTTAAGAATATTGGCAATTTTGACAAATGGGATCCACTACCTGTAGGTGATGGGCAGCGTCTGTCTCTTAGGGTACAAGCAAACGGACGATCTTTCCAGAACTACTCAATATCTCTCACAGAACCTTGGTTTGGTGGTAGAAAACCAAATGCCTTAAGCTTTAGCTTTAACCACTCAGTACAGCGACAGGTAGATTTCTTTAACCAAAACAACTTTGGTAATGAAATAGGCTTCTTCAAGATCACTGGTCTCACCTTAGGCCTTGCAAAGCGAGTGACCTGGCCAGATGATTACTTTAGCATAAGTAACTCTCTTCAATTCCAGATTTACGAATTTGATCAGTTTGGTACTTCATTCGGTTTGAGTTACCCAACAGGGGTATCCAATAGTGTTGCCTTAAATACTACCATAGCAAGGAATAATATTGACAATCCGATCTATCCGAGATTTGGGTCAAACATCATTCTTTCAGCTACTGTAACACCACCCTATTCTTCATTGAACCCTAACATTGATAGGGAGTCTCCAGATGAAGAGAAATACAAGTGGTTAGAATATCACAAATGGATGTTTGATGCATCGATTTACACCCCTCTATTTGGTTCGACCAAATTGGTGGCGAGTGCAAGAGCACACATGGGATTCCTTGGTTCTTATGGGGATAAGATTGGACTGATTCCTTTGGAGCGATTTGTAATGGGTGGTGATGGTATGACCTTCAATAACTTTGCTTTGGGTCAGGAAATCATTGGACTAAGAGGATATGAAAACCAATCCATTACCCCTGGTCGTGATACAAGAGGTTCATTAAATCCAGATCCTTATGGGGGTGTAGTTTATAACAAATATGTAATGGAGGTGAGGTATTTGGTTTCACCAAATCCATCAGCTACCATATTTGTTCTAGGATTTGCTGAAGCAGGAAATAACTGGGGGTCTTATGCCGACTTCAACCCATATGATCTTAAAAAATCTGCTGGTTTTGGTGCAAGAATCTTTATGCCTGCATTCGGTCTTCTCGGTGTAGACTGGGGTTACGGATTTGATCCGATTCCAGGAGCCTTCAGAAGAAGCGGTTCCCAATTCCACTTTACTATCGGTCAGCAGATAAGATGATTTTTCTGAAGAAAATAGCGCTTCTTTT
>CAZLUY010000331.1:0-7435 GCA_964562785.1 uncultured Limnohabitans sp.
TAAAATAGCCATTGGAACAGGCTTGGGGATTTCCATAATCAATGGGTTGGAAGATGGACAGGTAAGTCTTGATTCGCTTAGTGGCATCGAGATATTTAATTCTCAATATGGCTTTCCAGCAAAAGATTTAACAGATGGGCAAGATGCGCTTTTTGTAGATTCGAATGGGCTGATTTGGGCGGGTACCGGAAGTGTAAAAACCGCATTAGTGAGATTTGATTACAATTCACTGCTAAGAAATACGGTGAAACCAGAGGTTTTCATCAAAGGGATTCAAATCAATCAAACGTCATTGTCCTGGTACAATCTATTGGAATCCAGAGAGACAGAAGGAGAAGTAGCTTCAGTTTCTGCAGAAGAGCTGGCTGAAGAAGTGAATGCCTTTGGTAGAAATCTAACTGAACGGGAAAGACAAGAAATGCTTTCCCAATTTGACAAGATCGAATTCGATGGTGTATCTCCATTTTTCTCCCTACCTGAAAATTTAACTCTGCCTTACAGGAACAATCAGATTAATGTCTCTTTCGCCACAAACGAATTGGCTAAACCCGGATTGGTTGAATACAAATATTTTCTTGACGGATATGATCAGAGCTGGAGTCCAGCGGTGAGTACTACCAATGCTAGTTTTGGTAATATCCAGGAAGGCTCCTATACCTTCAATGTCATGGCGAGATATACCGGACCTACTGCAAGCGGTGCTGGTGAATGGTCTCAGCCTGTGCAATATGCATTTGTGGTTTTACCTCCATGGTACCGAACCTGGTGGGCTTATCTCATGTATGGGGTGGTTTTAGTGTCACTCCTTTATCCGATCAACCAGTTCCAGAAAAGACAGTTGATCAAAGCCGAGCAGGAAAAGAACAGAGAGAGGGAACTGGAACAGGCACGCGAGATTGAAAAAGCTTATACAAAGTTGGAAGCTTCACATGAAAACCTAAAGGCTACTCAATCACAGCTAATTCAATCAGAGAAAATGGCCTCTCTCGGTGAGCTTACTGCGGGAATTGCACATGAGATTCAAAACCCTCTAAATTTTGTCAACAACTTCTCTGAGGTCAGCAAAGAGCTAATGGAAGAAATGGAGGAGGGCCTTAAAAATGAGGACAAGGATGAAGTCTTTGCGATTGCCACAGATATCAAGGAAAATCTGGAGCGAATTAGTTCTCATGGAAGACGTGCAGATTCCATTGTAAAGGCCATGCTTCAGCACAGTAAAACTGGTTCCGGAAATAAGGAAGAAACAGACATAAATGCTTTGGCAGATGAATGTCTAAGATTAAGCTATCATGCCATCCGTTCTAAGGATCAGGATTTCAGAACCGAGTATGCACTTGAACTTGATCCTAAGCTACCAAAGGTTGTGGTCATCCCTCAAGACATTGGAAAGGTCCTGCTAAATATCACCAATAATGCCTTCTACTATGCGAATGAAAAGGATAGAGAATTGAAGGATGAAACCTTCCAGCCTTTGGTGAAAATTGTAACCAAAAAACTGAAGGGTAAAGTTGAAATCAAGGTAATTGATAATGGAAAGGGAGTTCCTCAAGATGTAAAAGAAAAAATCTTCCAGCCATTCTTCACCACCAAACCCACGGGTCGAGGAACTGGCCTGGGATTGTCCTTGAGCTATGACATAATCCAGGCCCATGGTGGGGAGATCAATGTAACATCTGTCGAGGAACTGAAGGATAAGGGGGAAGAAGGAACCATTTTTAGTATTATCTTTCCTCAGACAAGTTAAAAAAGACACTATGACTTTAGATGCTTTTATCATCCTGATGATTCTAGTACTCCTGAGAAAAGGACTTGAGAAAACTCCAGAGAATGAGTTCTGGCGGAGCCGTTTTAATTATGGGATGATCCTTACAGTGGTTCTGGGAATTCTCTCACAAGCTGAGCTCGGAATTACTCTTATTTGGGACCTGGGCCTAGTTCTGCTCTATACCATCATTGTATATGTAATCTACACCATTGATCAGTTTTCTCATAAGAAATACTTTGCAATCTGTTGGACTCCTACGATAGTCTTAACCTTTCTTTTTGGACTTGTAGATGCCTTTTTCCCTTCCTTTACCAGTGAATGGGAAGAGTTGATTTGGACCATCATGACCTTCTCCATCATCTGGGGTGTGGGTATTTGGCTTTTTGGCAGAAGGCAAAGAAAAGCTCTTGAGATAGAGCGAATGATCGCTGCTCAGAAGGAAAAAGAGGTGGAGATGACTAAAGAGATCCGAGCACAATTGGAGATGGAAGTCAGTGCCAGAACCAATGATCTGGTTAAGCAAAAAGCAGAATTGCAAAAGGCACTTGAGGAGCTTAAGTCCACACAAGATCAATTGGTGCATTCTGAAAAAATGGCATCACTTGGTGAGCTCACAGCCGGTATTGCCCATGAGATTCAAAACCCGCTCAACTTCGTGAATAACTTCTCTGAAGTAAGTAATGAGCTGATTGAGGAGATAAAAGAAGAAATAGCCAAGCCTCAGGAGGAAAGAGATTCCGAATTGATTGAAGAGGTGCTAACCGATCTGGAACAAAACCTGGGTAAAATACACACCCATGGAAAAAGAGCTGATTCTATTGTAAAAGGTATGCTGCAGCATAGTAGAAATAGCTCTGAGGAAAAAGAAAAAACCAATATCAACACCCTAGCTGACGAATATCTCAGACTGAGCTACCATGGGTTGCGAGCCAAAGACAAGTCCTTCTTTTCTGATTATAAACTTGAGATAGACGAATCCATACCAGAAATAAAGGTAGTCCCTCAAGATATAGGAAGGGTGCTTCTCAATCTCATAAATAATGGCTTCTATGCAGTGGCGGAGAAACAAAAGGAGCCTGATCAAAAGGACTATAAACCAGAAGTCATTGTCGCTACAAAAAAGACTTCTTCTGGCGTGGAGATTTCTGTCTCAGATAATGGAGCAGGAATACCTAAGAATATTCAGAAAAAGATTTTCCAGCCTTTTTTCACCACGAAGCCGACAGGTTCTGGAACAGGCCTTGGACTGAGCATGAGCTACGACATTATCACCAAAGGTCATGGAGGAAAACTAAAGGTAAAATCAAAAGAAGGGGAAGGAACCACTTTCACAATAACCCTGCATGAAACCGCATGATCTTAGAAAATATCGCTCCTACGGACTGATTTTATGTCTTTCAGTCATATTTGCTTGTCAACAAACAAGTGAAGTACCTGTTCCAGAGGGAACGGCTGGGTTTGAAACTCCGCAGGTATCGCCATTTAAAATGCCAGAGGCCAAACCCTTTACCTGGAAAGAAATTCCACAGGATAGTGTTCCGGTCGGGAGGACGATGAAGTTTGATCTGGACAAACTTCCGACGACTAATTTAGACCTCCAAGCGGAGAGGCAATTGGAAGTACCGATTACGGAAAGGCCTTTTAGCATAGAAGATCTGGAGACTATTCCTTTTGAAACTTTTGTGGAACAGGATTCCATTAGCCCTATCATCCAACCCATTGCTGAACCAACATTTGTAGAATTAAATACTCCTCAGAAAGCTGATAACACCAATGCTGGATTATTAAAAATTGCAGAAGCAGAAGGCTTGCTAGGGAATGTAATTTATTATCAAAAAACAGATCCAAATGGCTACCATTGGATTAGCACAGAAAAAGCTCTAATCAAATTTGTTGGTGATGGATTCGAGACATATAAAATTGTCCCGGAATCATTTAGCGGAATTCAAGACGCTATTCTACAACTCGAATTCTTACCAGACGGAAGAGGATTCGCGACTACTCTTAGCCGGGGCTTTTACATTTTGGACTGGGAGAAGGGTGTTCAAGAATATTATGAGGGGTCCTATGGTTTTGCAAAAATCCTTATTGATAGTGAAGGTGTAATTTGGGCTGGTACCATACAAAATGGTCTGAAAATAATTGATCTGGAAAAAAAGACCATCTCTGTAATTTCCACAGAAAACCTCCCCTTCCCTGGGATATTTGGGGCACAGGAAGATTCCAAAGGGAATATATGGCTAGGTTCAGTTGCAAGTGTAGGATTCATAAATCCAGAAAAAACAAAGATTTACATTTTTGATGATTTCCCGAAAATACAGCAAACTCCTTTTTATGACTTTACGGAAGATGAAAATGGGACTGTCTGGTTTTCCTCATTTTCATTTGGTTTGAAAGGAATTTCACTGTCAGATCAGAAAATAAAATTTATTGGTGAAGAACAAGGCTTCTCAGGTCAGGTAGTAAACTTGCAAATTGACACTTCTGGAAAACTCTGGATTGGCTCAGTAAACACTTTTACTGTATTTGACCCTGAGAATGAGACCTTAAAGACAATTAATACTAATCAAAGCCCCATTGGTGGAGGTCCTCCCTCTTTTTCGCTTATTGATGAAAATGGTCTTTACTGGTATGGGACAAAATCCAGCGGTCTATTGGTTTATGATCCTGAGGGCATGGATGCAAGACATTTCAATACCGATGATGGATTAGTCAGCAATGACGTTTGGGGAATTGGGCAAGATTCAAAGGATAGGGTTTGGTTGGCAACCTATGGAGGAATAAATATCTATAATCCAAATGATGGGTCACTCAAACTTTTACAATACAAGAATAATCTCGGAAGCAATGATCAGCGTGGATTAACATTTCTTTCTGAAGATGAAATTTTTATAGGTGCAGCCGGAGGGTTTAGTTTGATCGATTTGAAATCAAACACCATGACTTTTTATGAAGGCAACTCAGAACTTGCTAGATTTTTCTGGAGAGCGATAAAAGACAGAAATGGGCTAATTTGGATTGCCTCCAACAATGGGTTAATCCTCTTCGACAGAGAGAAAAATACAATGAAAAAATTGGATGCCTTTTCTGGACTGGCAGGCAACACGGCATATTCAGTAATCGGACCTGATAAAAAAGGGCTAATCTGGATTGTAACGGATTCAGGTATTAATTCAATAGACCCCGAGAATAGTACCATGAATTTTCTAGGTATTCCAGAAGGGTTACTCTCTGAAAATCAATCCGTAGCCTTTGAAAGGTCAAACGGAATGATGGTAATTGGAGGTGCTGGGGGTGTTTCTCTGATTAATTCGGAAAGGGATTCCATAATTAATATTGATGCGAGACATGGATTAATTCCTGAAACCTTATATGATGCCATTGAGATCAATGGTAGGCTACATATTGGTTCATCCAATGGAATCATAATTATCGATGAACCAGATCCGGAAATACCCGGATCAGATTGGAAGTTCACCAAATACAATAGAGATGAAGGCTTCCCTTATTCTGATTACAACCAACTCACGGCAACACAAACCAAAGATGGAGCTGTTTGGTGGGCGGCTTCGCCAATTATGTCTGTTGTATTCAATGATCCTGACACGCACAAAAGTCTGTCCAATGAAGCATTGATCACAGGGATCAAAATCATGGATCAGAATCCAGTTTTTTATAACCCAAAAACTAACGGCTATTCTGAATTGGATAGTCTCTCAACAAATAGTTCTAAAAGTTACCTTGAGGAGAATAATATCCGATGGTCAGGAATCACAAAAAGAACTGGAATGCCTTTGGACCTTTCTTTGCCACATCATCAAAATTCCTTGACTTTTGATTTTTCCAATCCGACTATCCGAAGTCGAGATGATCTTGAATATAAATATCTACTCCAAGGGCATGATTCGGAGTGGTCGGAGAATACGAGGGCCAGTTCTTCAAATACTTATTTCAACCTTCTGCCAGGAAATTATGAATTCAAGGTAATTACAAAAGGTAGAGATGGGGTCTGGTCCGAACCTGCCGTTTTTGCATTCACCATTAATCCTCCCTGGTGGGCGACCTGGTGGGCTTTCTTTATTTATGCCTTCGCTCTAGCGCTACTGATTTACATAATCGTTCAGCTGAGATCTTCTTATCTAAAGAGGGAAAACCGTTTGTTAGAAGAGCGTGTAAACCACAGAACTTCGCAACTGAAGAAGTCGATTGAAGAGCTTAAATCAACCCAAGAGCAACTGATCCAATCCGAAAAGATGGCTTCGCTTGGTGAGTTAACTGCAGGTATTGCTCATGAAATTCAGAATCCTTTAAACTTTGTCAATAACTTTTCAGAGGTCAGTAATGAACTAATTCAGGAAATTCGCGAGGAGCAGAAAAAGGAAAAATCAGATCAAAACCTGGTCAATGAAATCCTAGGTGACATAGAAGAAAACCTTTCCAAGATCAATCATCATGGAAAGCGAGCGGATTCTATCGTTAAGGGAATGCTGCAGCATAGTAGAAATAGCTCCAATGACAAAGAGCTCAGTGATATCAATGTGATTGCCGATGAATATTTGAGGTTAAGCTATCATGGGTTAAGAGCCAAGGACAAATCCTTCACGGCAGAGTTTAAACTTGATTTGGACGAGAGTATCCCTAAAATTGAAATCGTCCCCCAAGACTTGGGAAGGGTCTTACTCAACCTGATCAATAACGGTTTCTATGCTGCTGGGGAGAAGAAACAGAAACTAAATGGATCCCAGGAGTTCATGCCTAGCGTAACTGTATCGACCAAAAAGCATGAGGATGGAGTAGAGATTCGGGTTCGCGATAATGGCGAAGGAATTCCCGAAGATATTAAGTCAAAAATTTTCCAACCCTTCTTTACTACCAAGCCCACCGGCAAGGGTACAGGCCTAGGTTTATCCATGAGTTATGACATCATTACTAAAGGTCATGAGGGAACCCTAGAAGTAGAGAGCAAAAAGGGCGAATACACAGAATTTATTATTATTTTACCTAACTAGTTATGAAAATTTTAATCGTAGATGACGAGAAGGATGTCGAACTACTTTTCCGACAGAAATTCCGAAGAGAGATAAGGGGTGGAGCCGTGGATATGGTCTTCGCTTTTTCAGGTCAGGAAGCTTTAGATATCCTGGCTAATGACGATCCACCCGAGGTAATGTACATGTTCTCAGATATCAATATGCCCGGAATGACTGGTTTGGAACTTCTTTCTATCGTAAAGAAAGACTTCCCAAATATCCAGGTAAGTATGATTTCGGCCTATGGTGATAGCGAGAATTACGACAAAGCCATTAGCTCTGGAGCAAAAGAATTTTTTACCAAACCCATTGATTTTGAATCTTTGAGAAAAGAAATCAATGAACTGATCAAATAAAAAAGGTGTCAACCGCTGTAAAAATCCTAGTAGTCGATGATGAACCGGACTTGGAAGTTCTGATCAAACAGAAATTCCGAAAAAAGATCCGTGCTGGAGAGTTTGAATTCTTATTCGCTCTTAATGGACGGATTGCACTGGAACATTTGGAGGCAAACCCTGATGTAGACATGATTCTCAGTGACATTAATATGCCTGAGATGGATGGACTCACTTTGCTATCACGGGTTAAGGAAAAATACTCCTTGCTTAAAACAGTAATTATTTCGGCTTACGGGGATATG
>CAZLUY010000332.1:0-2525 GCA_964562785.1 uncultured Limnohabitans sp.
ACATCGGCGTACTTATAACTGCTTACCACTTTGGCAGGAATTGTCTCTCCATCTTTGAATCTTACCGAGATACTTTCAGCAGTTTGGGCTACATGCGCCGCGGTCATAATGTGGCTTTCATCAACCAAAAACCCGGTCCCAAGTCCGCTTACGGCAACTTCTACCTTCTGTCCATTTTGCCCAACTATTTCATTTTCTCGGGTTTCAATAACCACTACACCATTCACGACTTGCTCATACAATTTGCTTAAATCCTGAGCTTGAATGTCAGATATAAAGAACAATGCTGCGAGAATCAATAATGTCTTTCTCATCTTTAATAATTTCAGTTCGTGAATATGGATAATTTCCTTTTCAAATCCAGTCAACCCATAGGATACTCACAAAGTTTCACGCTTTTTAGAAAAATAAGCTGGATAAACCTTACTTCCTCTGTACTGAAAATTAATCCTTAGAATTCATTTATCTGTACGTAACTTTTGAAATATCATAGTTAAACAACATCATGAAAATTCTAATTCTTGGAGCAACTGGGAGAACGGGGAAATTAGTCTTAAGCGCAGCCTTGGAAAGTGGTGATGAGGTCCACTGTCTTGTTCGTGATTCTCAAAAAGTCACACCCTCTCCAAACCTTATGATCTTTGAAGGGGACACTACAAGCTCAAAAGATTTAGCTGATTCAATGGAAGGATGTGAAGCCGTGATTTCTGTTCTAAATATTAGCAGAACTAGTGACTTCCCCTGGGCTCCGGTTAGGAGTCCTCATGATCTTTTATCTAAAACCATGTCAAACGTTATTGCAGTTGCAAATGATCTAGGAATTAAAAGGGTATCCATTTGTTCTGCATGGGGTGCAAATGAAAGTCTAAATGACATCCCGTTTTGGTTTAAAGCCATGATCCGGTTTAGCAATATCGGTGTTGCCTTTAAAGATCATGAGCGACAAGAGAACCTCCTCAAGGATTCGGAATTGGATTGGACCATTGTTAGACCAGTTGGACTTAGTAACTCCTCAGCTAAAGAAGAAATCCAGGAGAGTTATGACAATCAACCGAAACCAAATCTGTTGATAAGCAGAAAAAGCACTGCGAATTTTCTTTTAGAGTCGATTAGAAGAAATGATTTAAAGCTAAAAACAGTAACCATCTGCAAATCAAATTAAGGGTTTCTATTGCTAAACGCTCAACCAAACTGAGTATCCTTTTTCTCTTTTCTTTCCTTCACTTTTTGGCTATTTTGAATGTGACATCGATTGGTGTTGAAGTTTTTCACTTTTTAAATCCTGGATTATGAAAAATCTTATTGTTTGTTCGGATGGAACATGGAATAGACCAGAACAAGACCCAAAAAAAGATACCCCTACCAATGTTTTAAAATTTGCCAGAGGCATAGCTCCCAAAAATAAATCTGGGAAAAAGCAGGTCGTCTTTTACGATTGGGGTATTGGTTCCTATCATGAAGGTGTTACCGGGGGAGCCTTCGGAGCTGGCCTGGAAAAAAATGTCATGGATGGATATCGTTTTCTGGTCCATAACTATGAGCCTGGTGACAAAATATATCTTTTTGGATTTAGTAGAGGAGCTTACACTGTAAGAAGTCTAAGTGGGTTGATCAATAATTGCGGAATTCTAAAAGGAGAGCAGGCATATAGGATTGAGGAGGCTTTCGATCTCTATAAGAACCCTAGGTATAAACCCAAAAGTGATTATTCTAAAAACTGGAGGGCTGACAATTGCTTGACTGATAGTCAACAGATTCATTTCATTGGAGTGTGGGATACTGTTGGTGCCATGGGCCTACCTTTTTCCTTCTTCGGATTGATTAAGGACAAACATCGTTTTTATGATAATAAGCTTGGTAGCAATATTACCTATGCGAGACATGCCCTTGCACTAGATGAAAAGAGAAATGACTTTGAACCTACCATCTGGGAGCCAAAGGATAAGGTAAATTTGAAGCAGGTTTGGTTTGCGGGGGTACACTCAGACCTTGGAGGTGGTTATGCTGTTGATTCTGATGACACCACACTTGCAGATATTTCGAAATCATGGCTGATCAAAGAAGCAGAAGATAAGGGGCTCCTATTTGAAGATTATGCTAAAGACCTCCAACTCAATCCCCTTGCAAGGATTCACAAAAGCTATAAAGGCTTAATGAGGTTTCGGGGAAAGTATGAGCGCTCTATACCTGATCCTGCTCATATACCTACAACCGTGCACATAAGTGTAAAAGAACGATACGAACAATCTTCATATAAGAATCCGGCTATTGAGAAATACTTAAAGGAGTATGGCGAATGGCCTCCAATAGAGCAATAGCAAGATAACCAGCGAATTAGCACTCATGATTTATGAAACTAAACCAAGTGACAGTCCCATCTATGGACTTGAAAGTATCCCTTGAATTCTATCAAAAACTGGGATTTGAACTAATTGTGGATGCCCTTCCTGATTATGCCAGGTTTATCTGCCCTGACAAGGAGTCAACCTTTTCAATTCATAGGGTCAATGAACTTCCTAAAGGTG
>CAZLUY010000333.1:0-4503 GCA_964562785.1 uncultured Limnohabitans sp.
GTAAAGACATTCATTCTGAAATTCTCAAGGTCCTCTGCAGATTTACCCATTTCCACAAGGCCTTCGCAAACATCAAATAGGATATTCAGAATATCCAATTCAAGTCTTTCACCCTTGAGGGCATTTCTTCTTCGTTTATAAACGACCTCACGCTGGGAGTTCATGACATCGTCATACTCAAGCAGGCGCTTTCTTGTTCCGAAGTTATTTTCTTCCACTTTACGCTGAGCACGCTCAATGGACTTAGAAATCATACTATGCTGAATAACCTCTCCTTCTTCAAGACCCATACGGTCCATCAGCTTCGCAATTCTATCCGAACCGAAAAGACGCATCAAGCTATCCTCCAGTGAGACAAAGAACTGAGAAGAACCCACATCTCCCTGACGTCCGGATCTACCTCTAAGCTGTCTATCAACTCTTCTTGACTCGTGACGCTCGGTACCAATAATCGCCAAACCACCTGCTTCTCTAGACTCAGGTGTAAGCTTGATATCGGTACCTCTACCTGCCATGTTCGTTGCAATGGTCACTGTTCCTGGCTTTCCTGCTTCGGCTACTACGTCTGCTTCCTTAGCATGCTGCTTAGCATTCAATACCTGATGAGGAATTTTCTTCAAGGTCAACATCCTGCTAAGCACCTCTGAAATTTCTACCGATGTGGTGCCTACCAGTACAGGTCTTCCTGCGGCCACCAGTTCATTGATTTCATCCACGACAGCATTAAACTTTTCGCGGACGGTCTTGTAGACCTTATCTTCTCTATCCTTTCGGATGATTGGCTTATTGGTCGGGATGACTACCACATCCAATTTGTAAATCTCCCAGAATTCGCCTGCTTCAGTCTCTGCAGTACCTGTCATTCCAGAAAGCTTATGATACATTCGGAAGTAATTCTGAAGGGTAATGGTCGCATAGGTCTGGGTGGCATCCTCCACCTTTACATTCTCCTTGGCTTCAATCGCCTGGTCCAAACCATCAGAATAACGACGGCCTTCCATAACACGGCCGGTCTGTTCATCGACAATCTTCACTTTGCCATCAACCAAAATATATTCGGTATCGCGCTCAAACATACAATAGGCCTTGAGCAATTGATTGACAGTATGGATTCTTTGGGCTTTAACCCCGTAATCCTTGATGACTTCTTCCTTACGGATGAGCTTTTCCTTGTCTTCCAGGCTTTCATCCTTTTCCAACTCGGCAATCACCACTCCAATATCAGGCATCACAAAGAAGTCCTGATCCTCGTTTTTAGTGGTCATCGTTTCGATACCTCGATCGGTAAGATCCACCACATTAGTCTTCTCGTCAATGGTGAACAAAAGAGGCTCGTCAGCCTCAGGCATGTATTTCTTATTATCCTGCAGGTAGTAGTTTTCTGTTTTCTGCAGGGCCACTCGAATACCGGGCTCTGATAAATACTTAATCAAAGGCTTATACTTCGGCATACCTCTGTATGCCCTGAAAAGTGCCAGACCTCCCTCTTTCTCATTGCCATCAGCGATTTGCTTTTTCGCGGTAGTGAGGAAATTCTGAACCAGCTTTCTTTGCTCGTCTACCAAAGAAGAAACACGAGGTTTCATTTCGTCGAACTCATGGACATCTCCCTTAGGAACAGGTCCGGAAATAATCAAAGGAGTACGTGCATCATCGATCAAAACAGAATCAACCTCATCGATCATCGCGAAGTGATGCTTACCCTGCACAAGGTCACCAGCATCTCTCGCCATGTTGTCTCTTAGATAATCGAAACCAAACTCATTATTGGTTCCATAGACAATGTCACACTTGTAAGCTCTTTTTCTTTCTTCACTATTTGGCTTGTACTTATCGATACAATCAACAGTCAATCCATGAAATTCAAATAATGGCGCGTTCCACTCAGAATCTCGTTTTGCGAGATAGTCGTTCACGGTAACCACATGAACTCCTCTTCCTGCCAAAGCATTCAAGAAGGATGGCAAGGTCGAAACTAGTGTTTTACCTTCACCCGTGGCCATCTCGGAAATCTTTCCTTGATGAAGCACCATTCCACCGATCAACTGAACATCATAGTGCACCATATCCCAAACCACTTCAGTTCCTGCAGCCATCCAGCTGTTTTGCCAGATCGCATTGTCCCCTTCAATGATGACATTCTCTTTTGAGGCAGCTAGTTCCTTGTCACGTATATTTGCTGTAACCTTTAAGCTTCCATTCTCCTTGAATCTTCTCGCAGTTTCCTTAACAACAGCGAAAGCCTGTGGAAGGACTTGCTCCAGCACTTTCTCAAGAGATTCATCTCTGTCTTTCTCAAGCTGATCGACTTGATTAAAGAGTTGATCCTTTTCATGAATAGCCTGAGCTGGGAGCTCATCTATTTGACCCTTAAGCCCTTCGATTTGATCATCAATTGGCTTTAGGTGATCATTGATTCTGGATTTTATTTCTTGGGTTTGAGCTCTTAGTTCGTCATCAGATAAGTTTTTGAGCTTTTCAAAAACCTCATTGATCTGCTTTACTTTGGGTGTCAGCTCTTTTATATCTCTATCGGACTTGGTACCAAAAACTTTAGCAAGTCCTTTTGCAATCGAGTCTAGCATGTTTGATTAATGTATTCTACAAGCGGGCGCTAAAAATACGCCCTTTTTATTACAATTGATAATGGTTAATCCCTTTATGCGGGCACTTCTATTTCTCCCTTAAAAACTTGTTCAGCCGGCCCAATCAGCCAGATATTTTCAAAGCCTTTTTCCTCATCAAAATCGTATCGAACGGATAAGTTGCCTCCAATAGTTTTAATACTCACAGTCTGCCTTGGCTCTTTCCCACCAAATGCTAAAGCTGCGGCCGTCACTCCTGTCCCGCAGGACAAAGTTTCATCCTCTACACCTCTCTCATAGGTGCGCACAAACAGGGAATTAGATCCCAGGTTTTCCACAAAATTCACATTGGTGCCTTCAGGATAGATTGGAGAGTATCTCACTTCTTTTCCCTCTTGTACAACTGGGTAGCTCTTGACATCATCCACCTTTCTCAAATGGTGGGGAGAACCAGTATTGATAAAGAGATCAGCGTCTCGCTGCTCAAGCGGAGAAACGTCACCCATCAATAACTCGACCTCGCCTTCAATAATCCTTGCTTTATGTGGACCATCAATGGCAATGAATGATGTCTCATTGGATATTATTCCCAAAAACTTTGAAAATGCCACAGCACATCGTGCGCCATTGCCACACATACTCTGGGAGCCGTCTGCATTGTAATAGACCATTTCAAAATCCAGGTCAGCATGATTCCGAATCAGGATAACTCCGTCAGCACCTATTCCGAATTTCCTATCGGCCAGCTTAGAAATAAGCTCGAGATTGGACTGATCAATTCGCTCTTCACGGTCATCGATCATCACGAAGTCATTACCTGTGCCCTGATACTTATAAAATGAAATGTCCATATACTTTATTTCAACGTTCCAGCCCTTCTTCAAAAACAAATCCAAAGGAAATTTGAGCTACAAAGCTACCTAGAATGGCAGAAAATCAGACGTTCTGTCTGCTTATTAGTTTCATTCTGAGGATGATCTGAAAAATATGCGACGAAACCCGATGTAATTCATGTGGAGCAACAAGCAGATTTAATCAATAACAAAGGCCGGAAATTGCTGCTTTTTTTATTACTTCAAACTTTAATCTCAATTACAAAATGCAAGATCCAAAGTCCCTTACCTCAGTTGCCAAATTCCATGAAACGTTCAAGCATCCAGTTCTTCCAGAGCCTACTATTCCCTCGGAAAAAAGGTGTGAATTGAGAGTATCTCTTTTGGCTGAAGAGCTTAAAGAACTTCAAGAGGCCATTGAGGATAATGATCTGGTTGAGATTGCAGATGCCCTTTGCGATCTTCAGTATGTTCTTTCAGGTGCAATCCTTGAATTTGGATTAGGGGATAAGTTTAAGGCACTTTTTGATGAGGTTCAGCGCTCCAATATGTCTAAGGCCTGCAAAACGGAAGATGAAGCCAAAGCCACGGTGGCACATTACGAGGCCAAGGGTACGAGTTGCTACTACGAACAAGAAGGTGACTTATATCTGGTATTCAGAGAAGGGGATAGAAAAACCCTTAAATCGGTAAACTACTCTCCTGCAGATTTAAAGGGGATTCTGGCAAAATAAAAAGCCCCACATTTCTGTGAGGCTTCTGTACCAGGAGCGGGAATCGAACCCGCACGGCCTTACGGCCACAAGATTTTAAGTCTTGCGTGTCTACCTATTCCACCATCCCGGCTAGTCTATCCTTTAAATAGACGATTTCAAGTTTACGTGATCTCACTAAATGAGACTTGCGCAAACAACAAAGCCCTTTTTCAAGGGCTTTTGAGCGAGAGACGAGATTCGAACTCGCGACCCCGACCTTGGCAAGGTCGTGCGCTACCAGCTGAGCTACTCTCGCATTACATGCTGATCAGAACGTGATCTGATCGAATTGTGGATGCAAAGGTAAATTTTAGGAATTAAATTTCAAGC
>CAZLUY010000334.1:0-2011 GCA_964562785.1 uncultured Limnohabitans sp.
AGAGAATTTCTAAAAGATAGCGCCAAATCACATTGGCATGATGAGACCTTATGGTTTGTGAGGGATAAGCGGGATAAGGCTACCTCCACTGTTCCAGAATGGGAGCAGCTACGAGATTTGGCTTCGACCATCAAAGACAATGTTCTCGGCAATCTGGATAACTACCTTGAGGAATTTGAAAAGAACGCCTCTAAAAATGGGATAAAAGTCCATTGGGCTCAAGATGCTGAAGAGCACAATGAGATAGTGTTAGGCATCCTAAAAGAGAAATCTTGCAAGGCCATTGTCAAGAGTAAGTCCATACTTACTGAAGAATGTCATCTAAATCCCTATCTGGAGAAGAATGGTGTAGAAGTAGTGGACACTGATTTAGGGGAGCGGATTGTACAATTCCTCAAACAACCACCAAGCCACATTGTGCTTCCTGCGATCCACCTGAAGAAAGGAGAAATCTCAGAGCTTTTCCATGAAAAGCTGGACACAGAAAAAGGTAATGAGGATCCATATTATCTGACCCAGGCCGCCCGAGAGCATCTTAGAGAGAAATTCCTAGGCTCAAAAGTCGCCATTACCGGAGTGAATTTTGGTGTAGCTGAAACTGGGGAATTTGTGGTCTGTACCAATGAAGGCAATGCCGATATGGGAGTTCATCTGGCAGACACACATATTGCTTGTATGGGTATTGAAAAAATCATCCCAAAACGAGAACATCTCGGGGTTTTCCTTAGGCTTCTTGCCCGATCAGCCACAGGACAAAGTATCACTAATTACAACTCCCATTTCAGAAGCCCGGCAAAAGGAAAGGAAATTCATCTAATCCTGGTGGATAATGGGCGTACTAAGCAACTAGCCAGAGCCAATTTCAGGAACTCACTTAAATGTATACGCTGTGGAGCCTGTATGAACACCTGCCCAATTTATCGGAGAAGTGGTGGATTCAGCTATAAAAGCACAGTCCCAGGACCGATTGGATCTATTCTTTCACCCGGCTTGGACTTGAAAAAACACGGCAGCCTCCCCTTCGCTTCTACCCTATGCGGCAGTTGCACAGATGTCTGTCCAGTGAAGATTAATATTCATGAGCAACTCTACCTATGGCGGCAAGAGGTAACCAAGGTTGATGGAAATTCATCTCAGGCATTAACCATGCTTTTTGCAAATTCTGTTTTTACTCATCCCCTTCGATATAAGATCGCAGGAAAAGCAATGAGATTTGCCATAAAGAATCTTCCAAATTCCATAGTATACCACCCACAAAATACATGGGGAAGACAGAGAAACCTTCCTGAAGCACCTAAGGAAACATTCAAAGATTGGTATAAAAGAAACCGAGGATGAGCAGCAGAAGCGAGATACTGAAAAGGATCAAGGAGGTCAATAGGAAAAAGGTGGATCTTCCGAACATTCCCGATTTTGAGTCACCTAGCTCTCTCCTTGAGGATTTCAAAAAATCAATTGACCTCAATAAAGGTCAGATCACCACATTCGAAGAATTATCAGCTCAAATAAAAGGGGGGCAATACGAATCTGTCTATTCCCCACTCGAGGAATTCAAGGACCTGTCTAACCGTGATCTACCTGAAGACATTCATGAATTATCCTACCTAAATCTAGCCATCCTGGAAGGGCAATTTGCAGTAGCTGAAAATGGAGCTATATGGCTTGAAGACAAAGATTTAAAGCTGAGGGGACTTCCATTTATTACTGAGCATTTGGTCATTTGCTTGGATTCAAAATCTATTGTTGCCAATATGCACGAGGCTTATTCGCGGATAGGAAGCAATCATTCCGGCTTTGGACTTTTTATTGCCGGACCTTCCAAAACGGCAGATATTGAGCAGTCGCTTGTTATCGGTGCTCATGGCGCAAAAAGTCTTCAGATTATTTTTAAAGATGAACTTAAATCCAAATCAGAACTTATGGACAATCCTTATTCAAATTGGTTTCACACCTACAGCTCACAAGATGATTTTTTGAGTGATGGCAAAGCCATTACAACACAGTTTGTAAA
>CAZLUY010000335.1:0-1479 GCA_964562785.1 uncultured Limnohabitans sp.
GTTGGATTCCTGGCAAAGTAACAAGTGATTTTTTTTACTGACTTAAGTTTATTTTTTGAATATGGTAAAGATTAGAAGTCACGAGGAGTTAGTTGTTTTCCAAATGGCATTCGAGGCTTCAATTAAGATTTTTGAATTGTCGAAAGGATTTCCGAGAGAAGAAAAATATTCATTAACTGATCAGTTAAGAAGAAGCTCTCGATCTGTTTGCGCCAATTTGGCCGAGGCTTTTAGAAAAAGAAAGTATCCAAAGTATTTCGTCTCCAAGTTGATGGATAGTGAGGGAGAAGCAGCAGAAACTCAAGTATGGCTTTTGTATGCGTTCAAATGTGGCTATGTTCATGAAAATACCAAAGCCGAGCTCAGTAATAAGTACAATAAAATCCTAGGAAAATTGGTAAACATGGGACAGCAGCCTGAAAAATGGACGTATTAGTTTGAATTCAAATTACCTCACCAAATCTCTCCGTCTCTCAGTCTCCTCCGCTCTTAGTCCATTTAATATAAACTACTTTTATTCAACTAAATGATAGATATTTCTCAGTTAACTAAAATTGCCAAAGAAGCATCGCTAGCCGCAGGAGAAGAAATCCTGAAAATCTATAATTCTGAGGATTTCGGCGTTGAGATGAAAGGAGATAATTCACCTTTGACTTTGGCAGATCAAGCAGCTCATAAGGTAATAGTTAGTCAATTGAAGGCAACTGATCTTCCAATTTTATCCGAAGAGGGGAGAGATATTCCATATTCAGAACGAAAAGATTGGGACTATTTTTGGATGGTTGACCCTTTAGATGGAACCAAAGAGTTTATAAAGAGGAATGGTGAGTTTACTGTAAATATTGCTTTGATTCATCATAATAAACCAATTATGGGAGTTGTATATGCTCCAGTTTTAAATTGGTTGTATTGGGGAAATGAAGAAGAAGGTGCCTGGAAGATCAATGAAGATAAAAAGTTAATCAAGCTTCAAAGAGCAGAATCTGAAGAGATTCAGACCATTGTTGCAAGTAGGTCTCATATGAGCGCGGAAACCAAAGAGTTCATAGATCAGTATCCTGGCGCCGAAGTGATTTCAATGGGTTCTTCATTAAAATTAATGCTAGTGGCTGAGGGTAAGGCTCAAGTTTACCCTCGGTTTGCTCCTACAATGGAATGGGACACTGCGGCTGCTCATGGAGTTATCAATTCGCTTCAGGGTGAAGTAAATGAATATCCTGATGGAAGTGAAGCCTTGAAATATAACAAGGAGAATCTATTAAATCCTTGGTTCATATGTACACATTGATAATAGCTATCTGAATAAAATTTCAAACCACTTTATAGGCTTCTTGTAAGCCTTTTTTTGCATCTCATGAAAAATTTTGCATTTGTTATTGAAAAGATTGCAATGGATGGAAGATTTGGATTGTTTTTTGATAATTTTGTATGGAAGTAAGAGTAGACATGAACTTTTTATTTGCATCATTAATCGCCTTC
>CAZLUY010000336.1:0-10332 GCA_964562785.1 uncultured Limnohabitans sp.
TCAGTACTCTTTGGCAACCCAATTCATCCGTAACAGTAACTGTGTAAGTTCCTGCAGAAAGACCTAAGGCCCTATTTTCATTTAGCTGGCCATCATGTGACCATTCATATTGATAAGGCCCTACTCCACCCTGAACATCCAATTCAATTTCTCCAGTGAGATCGCCACTGCAACCAAGAACAAGATCATTTGCAACAGACACTGTGAATTCACTTGCAACATTCACATCGATAAACTCGGAAGTTCCTTCACATTGCTGATCAACCAAACTGGCAACTGTGTATCTAATACTACCAGAGACTCCCGGTTGATCCCAGAGCACTTCTATCTGAGAAGTTCCATCGCCTGATACTACTTGTCCTCCTATCACTTCCCAACTATAGGATCTACCTGATAGGCCATTCGGAGCACTATAAAATTGAGTAGACTCCAAATCAAAACATACGTCCAATGCTCCTTCTGGAATCTCAGCCACTAGCTGATTATTGATTACCACGTCAAGGGTTACTTCTTGTCCAGGACAGCCATTCTCACCAAATGGAGTTGCAATAACTCTCGCGGATGGATTTGCAGGGCCCCAGCCTACTAAAACTGAATCTCCATAGTCCTCTAATATCGTCCCGCCTTCAACGACAAAATCAACAGAAAACACTTCTTCTGACTCGACAAGTTTGTAAATGACTTCTTCTACATCAGGACAAACGCTCGCTTCCCCTTCAATCTCCGCGACTAACTCTATTACCTCAATTTCAAAATCAATGGTCTCTTGTTCATCACAAGTATTCGGACTTAAAGCCGCTGTCACAGATACGGCATAAGTTCCGGGTTCCGTATAGGTATGGAAAACAGCCTCACCTATTTCCAGATTACTTCCATCCCCGAAATCCCAGGAAAAATATGTGAAGTCAGGATTTTCAGAGGTAATTGACCATTCACCTTCCAGATCAAGACAAGCCACATTCTCTCCTTCAACTTCAAAGTCTTCATACATTGCCTCTGTCTCAAAATTTAGATTGTCGAGAGCGGCACCTACCGCAAAACCATAAGATTCAAGAAAACCAAAACCGTACACATAAGCTGCAAAACCCTCGGGGTTTGAAAGTCTGTGAATTCCCTGAGGAATATTTATTCTAGCATATGAAAATGTTGGATCCCCTGGCACTGGCTTGAACTGACTTGATACATTCTGACCATCAAGGATGGTCAGGTTGGCTACATCCGTCCTCGCAACCACATTAATGTAATGGGTTTGTATTGATGGAAGATTTAGAGCATTGAAGGTTATATTTTCTAGTAGTTGCTCACTCGGGCTATATGTAATCATGAATGGGTCTCCATTATCAAAATTTGGAGCGTTCGGTTGATTACATTCCTGGCTCTTTGCAAAGACTGTCACTGAACTCGGCTTGCTTGTATTGATAGAAGCTGTCTGGTTAATGTTGAATTCGATTGGAAGGAACTCTCCTGCATCAATAGTGCCTCTACTAGCTCCATCGACAAAAACTTCGGTTCCATCCTCAGCTGCTAACACCTTTACTAATTCTCCAGAGGTTCGTCCAGATAAAGCCACATGAACAAAAGATGTTCCCCAAGTAGTGGTTGGATATGCCTGTTGAAAAAGGTTGTCATTCGCAGCTCCACAATTACCAACAGAAGACCACTTATTACCACCAAACACGGCTATCTTTTTGCAATCATCTGCATTATCGCCTATCACTCTAACCCTTGAACCAGTAAGATCTGCTCTAGCCTTTAATTGATAAGTCTGTCCTCTATTGAGATTGACCGTAAAGGGAATGTCAGGATTGTTTCCACTTATGGTACCTACAGAAGGAGTTATTTCTACCTGAGTGTTATTCTCTGTTGCAATGACGAGAAGCGAACTCTCATCATTAATATTTCCATTGTAGTTGACCGGAGCAGTCAACACCTCGTAATGAGAAGTCACCATATAATCCTTCCCCAATGCTCCAACTGGTAAAACTACTGTCCCATCAGCACTTCTAAAGCGCTCATTAAACGCATATACGGAAATTTTCCCATCAGACAGGATGTAAACTCCTTTGTTCTGAGTTACCCCACTTACTCGATGCAATAGATCAAGCTCTGTAGACACAACCGTATGGGTAAACTGCTGTCCCTGAGAAATATCAAAATCAATTGTTCTCCCGAGATATTCTATTGTCCCTACAGCATCTTCGTTAGCAGAGATAATTATCACCGCCTGATCAGGTGCATCCGGAAGAATACGGTTGTTATCCATGAATCCCACCCAAAACTCCTCACCAGCGGTTGAAAGCTGACCAAAGGCTTCGTTTTGTAAACTTGTGAATGAAAAAATGAAAAGAAGGGCGAGTAAAACTCTATTCATTCAATAACAGTTGGTTTTGAAGATTTTAATATAACTAACCCATAGGTATTTCCTCTTCCCTAAAGTCTAAAAGGCGATAAAATTACATCACAAGGATAGGATTACTTCTTCTTGAGATAGAATTAAATTTCTATCTTTGCGCCTTCAAAATTAGCCCTTTTAAGCTCATGATTTCTGTAGATAATCTTTCATTAAAATTTGGTAAGCGTACACTCTTCGAAGAGGTGAATCTCAAGTTCACTCCAGGCAACTGTTACGGGGTGATCGGAGCAAACGGAGCAGGTAAGTCTACCTTTCTAAAAATCCTTGCAGGGGAAATTGATAGCACGAGTGGTACAGTAAATATCACTCCGGGTCAAAGAATGGCGGTATTGAAGCAGAATCACTTTGAATTTGATGAAGTAGAGGTTCTAAAAGTAGTCCTAATGGGTCATAAGAAGCTTTTTTCTATCATGACTGAAAAGGATGAGCTTTATATGAAACCAGATTTTAGCGAGGAGGACGGCATTAAAGCTTCAGAACTAGAAGCTGAATTTGCAGAGATGGATGGCTGGAACGCCGAGTCAGATGCAGCAGCTCTTTTATCAGGTCTTGGTATCTCCGAAGACCTTCATTATATGACCATGAGTCAGCTAGCTGGTAACCAAAAAGTACGAGTATTACTTGCTCAAGCCCTCTTTGGAAATCCTGATATTTTGATCCTTGATGAACCTACCAATGACCTTGATGCAGAAACCATTGTTTGGCTTGAAAACTTCCTTGTGAATTTTAAGAACCTTGTCATCGTTGTGTCGCACGATCGACATTTTCTTGATGCCGTTTCCACGCATATTGTAGACATTGACTTCGGGAAGATCAAAATCTACTCAGGTAACTATACATTCTGGTACGAGTCTTCACAACTGGCGCTGAAGCAAAGAGCTGATCAGAATAAAAAGGCTGAAGAAAAGCGAAAAGAGCTGCAGGCATTTATTGAGCGATTCTCAGCAAATGTGGCTAAGTCTAAGCAGGCCACATCCAGAAAGAAAATGCTGGAGAAACTTAATGTAGATGACATTGAGCCTTCTACAAGAAAATATCCTGGAATCATCTTCAAGCCTGAACGAGAAGCAGGTGATCAGATTTTCATGACAGAAAATCTCGAGCTCAAAGATGATGGCGTCACTTATTTCACTGATGTGAATCTAATGGTCGATAAGGGAGATAAAATCGCCTTTATATCTAAGACCAAGCAGGCGGTGAATAAATTCTTCCAAACGATCATGGGAGATATTCCTGTTCAGTCCGGAAGTATGAAATGGGGAGTAACCATTAATAAAGCATACTTGCCAAATGATAACTCTAGCTTCTTCAATAATGAAATGAACCTGATTGACTGGCTAGGCCAGTATTCAGACAATCAGGAAGAGGCATATGTGAGAACATTCCTCGGTAGAATGCTATTCACCGGTGAAGAGACTTTTAAAAAATCTTCTGTTTTGTCAGGGGGTGAAAAAGTGAGATGCATGATTTCTAAAATGATGCTTCAGAACCCTAACCTCTTGGTTATGGATGAACCTACCAATCACCTGGATTTGGAATCAATTACTGCTTTCAACAATGCGGTGATGGAGTTTACCGGCACTGTCCTCCTATCTTCTTTTGACCATGCATTTGTTCAAAGCTCAGTGAACAGAATCATTGAGTTTACCCCAAAAGGTACAATTGACAGAAGAATGGAGTACGACGATTATCTTGAAAGTGAGCAGGTCAAAGCTGTTCGTGAAGAGATGTATTCATAAAGTCAAGCATGTCAAATTATCCAGAAATCAGGCTAAAAAAAGGAAAGGAAATTTCCTTAAAGAGAAAGCACCATTGGGTGTTTTCAGGAGCTATTTCTGGTAGCGTGAATCACCTGAAAGCTGGTGAGATGGTTCGTGTTGTTTCGTCAAAGGATGAATTTCTGGGTATTGGTCATTTTGCCAAAGGGTCAATTATGGTCAGAATTATCAGTTTTGATGATTTAACCATAGACCAAAGTTTCTGGAATGAAAAGCTTGGTAAAGCCGTCAATCAACGAAAAGCCATTGGTCTTCTGGCTTCAAAAGAGACCACAGTCTTCCGCCTTGTACATGCTGAAGGGGATGCCCTTCCAGGATTAATTATTGATTACTACCAGGGAACAGCTGTGATGCAATGTCATGACCCGGGAATGCTTCAGCACAGGGATCATATCGTTCAAGCCCTTAAATCAAACCTAGGAGAAAAGCTGCAAGCCGTTTACGATAAAAGCGCCGAAGTTCTACCTCGTTCCTATTCTCATATTCAGAACCAATTTCTCTTCGGAGAACCGAAAACAGATTTGGTTCAAGAGCATGGCTCTCATTACAAAATTGACTGGGAGAAAGGACAGAAGACTGGATTCTTTATTGATCAAAGAGAAAATCGAAAACTACTCGGTGAATACTCTAAGGACAAAAAGGTATTAAACACATTTTGCTACTCTGGTGGGTTCTCGGTCATGTCATTGCTCAGTGGAGCTAAGGAGGTCCATTCAGTGGACATTTCCTCCAAAGCAATAGAGTTGACTAAAGCCAACGTCAAATTAAATTCCAGCATTAAGGGTAAGCATGAGTCAATCGAAGCTGATGTCGTCAAATACATTCGAGAAATTGGAGATGACTTTGATGTCATCGTGTTGGACCCTCCTGCTTTCGCAAAAAATATGAAAGCAAGACATAATGCAGTCCAGGCTTATAAAAGATTGAACCTGGAAGCTCTGAAGAAAATAAAAACAGGAGGAATATTATTCACCTTTTCTTGTAGCCAGGTAGTTGATAAATATCTTTTCAAAAACACCTTAGTTGCAGCTGCATTGGAGAGTGGAAGACAAATAAAAATTCTTCACCAACTGGGTCAACCTGCCGATCACCCAGTCAATATTTATCATCCCGAAAGTGAGTACCTAAAAGGTCTCGTTCTTTACGTGGAATAAATTCAGAATTGGCAAATCAATTTTTGAGATATTAAGTTGTAGCATAAAACCCAATCATATGTACACAGGAATACAACATTTACACTCAGGTATGGCATATTTAGCACTATTAGCCATAGCTGGAGTTTTTCTTTACTCCCTATTTGGAGCTTTATCTGGAAAGGAATTCACTGAAAAAGATAGAAAGATCGCTCTTGTAGCATTTATCCTCAGCCACATTCAATTGCTAGTGGGGATAATTTTATATGTCATCAGTCCATTAGGGATGGCATTATTGAGCTCTGAAGGCACCATGTCTGATGCTACCGCAAGACTTACAGCTCTTGAGCACCCCATCATGAATATCTTGGCAATCGTCATTATATCTGTGGGCTATATCCGTGCAAAGAAAGGGACGGTTTCGAAAACTCGGTTCCGAACTATCTATATGGCCTATGGCATTGGACTTGTTTTAATCCTTTGGAGAATCCCTTGGTCAGCATGGCTAGGATAAACTGCTAAAGACATGAAAAAAGGTTCGAAATTATCATTCGAACCTTTTTTTATGCGCCTTAATCCGTAATTATCACCATTTATCTATTATTGCAACTTTGTTGCATAATTGCTAGGTTATCGAAAAGTCAATCTATATCTTTATGATATGGAGGAGATCAAAGGATCAAAACCATACTTAAGTTAGAATTCAATTAATCATAGTTTTCATATTCAAAAAAAGGCAACTCGCGTGAGTTGCCTTTTCTTTTGTCCTTGTCTGATTTATTCAGGTTTACAGATAGTGATCTTATTCATATCAAATCCGAGATCTGCAGAATAATTCAATCCTACATTCCCCGAAACAAGAATCACCTCGTAATCAGGACCATCAGCGGCTAAATGAATCTTGATGTGTCCATTGAATGTTTTGAAATCTTCAAATGATAGGACGGAACCATCGCTTAGTGGTCCGAGCAAGGTGGAGCTAAGTAAAGTTCTTCCATCAACAGGGTTTAGCATGGCAGCAATCTCAGCCACTGGTGCATCATATGCTCCAAAGTGTAAGTGACCCGGAAAACTGACTTCTTCCGCTTCTGCACCAAACAATTGAATATCCAATTGAAGCTGACCATTATCTAATTCAAGAACCTCAAGAAAACCATTATACTCGAAGTCACTACTCTGGAAAAGCTCGTATCGAATAGAATTTTGAATGGGTAGTGGCTCATTATCTGAATCACAAGACCAGATAAAAAACGCCAATATGATAAGGGAGAAATACTTCTTCATATTTTTCATTTGCCTTTTTAACGAAATGTTCTTCAAACCTGTTCAGATAGGCAGAACAAATCCCCGAAAAATAAAACAAAATATCTCAACAAAGGTAATTTAGACCCATGCTTCATTTTTCCAGGCTCATATCATCTTTAGATCAGTCAAATAAGACTAAAGATAAAATTGAAGCCTTAGAGCTATTTTTTACAGAAGCCGAAGAACAAGATAAGGTCTGGGCAATAGCATTATTTTCTCATCGCAGACCCAAAAGGCAAGTAAATACAAGGCAGTTAAGGGAATGGGCCCAGGAATTGGCAGAAATTCCTACTTGGTTATTCGAAGAGTCCTACCATACAGTCGGAGATCTGGCAGAAACAATTTCCCTCCTTATACCTCATCCGGAGAATCAAAAAGAGCATTCTTTGACCTATTGGATTAACTATCTCATAGGGCTCAAAGACAAGGAAGAAGAGGAAAAAAGAATGGCCATACTTCATGCCTGGAGTCAACTAGGAAAAATAGAGTGTTTCATTTTTAACAAGATTCTGACTGGCGGATTTAGAATTGGAGTCAGTCAGAACTTAATGACTCAAGCTCTTTCAAATTATTTGGATATAGAAAAATCAAGTGTTGCCCATTCTTTAATGGGTAATTGGAATCCAGAAACCATCACCTTTGATGTGCTACTGCAACCGGGAATGCAAGGAGAGGATATTTCTAAACCTTATCCATTTTTCCTCGCTCACCCTTTAGAAAAGGGCCTCAAGGAAATTGGTGAAGTGGCTGATTGGCAGATTGAGTGGAAATGGGATGGTATCCGAGGGCAACTGGTCAAGCGAAATGGCGAGACTTTCATCTGGAGCCGAGGTGAAGAATTAGTCAATGAGAAATTCCCTGAGCTTTTGGACCTTGGATCCAATTTACCCGACGGTACTGTAATAGATGGAGAGATCCTTGCTTTTAAGGATGGAAAACCTCTCCCCTTCAACCTTCTTCAAACAAGGATCGGCAGAAAGAATGTTAGTAAAAAACAACTTTTAGAAGCTCCTGTAAGCTTCCTTACCTATGATTTATTAGAATTAGATGGAGAAGACCTTAGAATCTCACCATTAGAATTAAGAAGGAAGAATCTTGAAGAATTAGTTAAGAAGAATTCTCATCCCAACCTTGAAATTTCAGATCCAGTCAATGGGAAAACCTGGGAAGAACTAGCCGAGATAAGAGAGGACTCAAGGAAGCACTATGCTGAAGGCTTCATGTTAAAGCATAAAGAGTCGGCCTACGAGGTAGGAAGGAAAAAAGGAGGCTGGTGGAAATGGAAGGTAGATCCACTAACAATTGACGGAGTCATGATTTATGCCCAAAAAGGACATGGAAGAAGAGCTGACTTGTATAGTGACTATACCCTTGCCGTTTGGGATGGAGAGGCTTTGGTTCCTTTCGCGAAAGCTTATTCCGGACTGACAGATGCCGAACTTAAGGAAGTAGATGCCTTTGTAAAGAAAAATACAAGGGAACGTTTCGGCCCTGTTCGTACAGTTAAGGCAGAACTTGTTTTTGAGATAGCTTTTGAGGGAATTCAAAAAAGTCCCCGACATAAAAGTGGAATTGCTCTTCGGTTTCCAAGAATCTCCAGGTGGAGACGAGATAAACCTAAAGAAGAAGCGAATACCTTAAAGGATTTGCATGAGCTGTTGAATATCTATGGATAAGAAGAGATTAAAGGTTGGTCTGGATTATTTTGAAAGTAAGGGCTGGGAGCCTTTCCCTTTTCAACTTCAAGCATGGAATGATTACCTGGACGGAAAATCTGGCCTCCTCAATGCACCAACCGGCTCAGGCAAGACATTTGCGCTGTGGTTTCCAGCCATTTTGGATTATATCAAGGAGCATCCTGAAGATTGGCAAAAGCCTAGGAAAAATGGGATTCAGATCATTTGGGTTTCTCCTCTCCGCGCTTTAGCTCAGGACATACAACTAGCCATGCAGGAAGTCTGTCGAGCAATAGGCTTACCATGGACCGTAGCGGTAAGAAATGGTGATACCGATGCAAAGACAAGGGCTGCTTTAAAAAGGAACCCTCCTGAATGTCTCATTACCACTCCTGAGACTCTCCATGTACTTATTTCGCAGAAGGATCATAAAAAGCTATTCAGGAACATCCAATCTGTCGTGGTAGATGAATGGCATGAATTGGTGGGAAATAAGCGTGGTGTACAGGTCCAGTTGGCACTCTCCTATATTCAATCCATTTGCCAGAATCAATTCCGTCGGTGGGCTATTTCTGCAACACTTGGTAACCTAACTCAGGCGGGAGAAATTCTCCTTGGAAACAAGCTTCCACTTCATGTGGTCAAAGCGGATATTGAGAAAGAAATTCGAATCGAATCAGTATTTCCTGATGAAATAGAAAAGTATCCATGGTCAGGACATTTGGGAATTCGAATGCTTGAAAAAGTCATCCCAATTATTGATGCGAGTAATTCCTGCCTTCTCTTTACGAATACACGATCACAGACTGAAATCTGGTATCAGAAGATTCTCGAGCATAAACCTGAATGGTCAGGATGGGTAGCCATGCATCATGGCTCGCTGGACATGAAAGTGAGAGCTTGGGTAGAGAATGCTTTACATGAGGGCAAGTTAAAGCTAGTCATATGTACATCCAGTCTCGACTTGGGGGTAGATTTCCGACCGGTAGATCGGGTAATTCAAATTGGTAGTCCAAAGGGTGTTTCAAGGTTTATGCAGAGAGCTGGTCGAGCCGGTCATCAGCCTGGTCTACCTTCAGAAGCTTTTTTTGTGCCCACTAATTCTCTCGAGCTTATCGAAGCATCAGCTCTAAGAAATGCAATCGAGGAAAGAGATCTCGAATCTCAAAGTGCCCCTACCCTCTGCTATGATGTTCTAATTCAGTTTTTGGTGACGCTGGCACTCGGCGAAGGCTTTGTGCCGGAAGAAATCTTACCAATCATACAAGCTACTCATGCATATGAAAAACTAGGTCAGTCCGAAATGAATTGGATGCTGGACTTCGTGACCAAAGGAGGTGAATCATTAGGCAGTTACGATGATTTCAAAAAGGTGGAAATTGAGGAGGACGGGACCTACAGAGTAAACAACCGACGAATTGCTATGAAACATAGGCTATCTATGGGAACCATAGTCTCCGAAGCCAGCCTAAAAGTCAAATTTAAAAATGGTCAATACCTTGGATCGGTAGAAGAATATTTCATCGCCAAAATGAAAATTGGTGATCGCTTCTTCTTTGCTGGAAGAAGCCTTGAACTACTTCAAATCAAGGATATGGCTGCTATTGTTAAGGTCTCTCCCAAAAAGTCCAATAATGTGGTTAGTTGGATGGGGGCACGAATGTCTCTTTCTTCTAAACTAGCTGATAAGATTAGAGATCTTCTGGTAGAATATAATCTTGGAAAAGTACGATCTGAAGAAATGATCCAGGTCTTACCCATTCTGGATTTGCAATCAAAGCTCTCAATAGTCCCAGATAAGAATCAGTTTCTAATCGAGAGTCATCAATCCAAAGAAGGCTATCACTTGTTCTTTTATCCCTTTGAAGGAAGAATGATTCATGAGTTAATGAGTGCAATGATAGCCTACAGGATTAGCGTTAGATACCCAGTTTCTTTCAGTATTGCCATGAATGACTATGGCTTTGAATTACTGTCAGATACAAGGTTGGATATTGAAGAATTGCTTGAAGAAGATTTATTCACTA
>CAZLUY010000337.1:0-1762 GCA_964562785.1 uncultured Limnohabitans sp.
TCATTGAGGCAATTGCCAAGGCCATACGTGATTTCCCAATGATTAACATTTCTGTGGATGGAGATAAAATCATTCGCAAAAATGACATCAACATTGGAATGGCAGTTGCCCTACCGAGTGGCAACCTAATCGTTCCAGTCATTAAAAATGCGGATCAACTGAATCTGGCAGGTATTTCCAAGAAAGTGAATGATCTGGCTCATCGAGGTAGAAACAATCAGTTATCTCCTGATGATCTTGCTGGAGGAACATATACAGTATCCAATGTAGGCTCATTCGGAAATGTAATGGGCACTCCTATCATTGCACAACCACAGGTGGCAATCATGGCAGTTGGTGCGATTGTCAAGAAACCAGCAGTAATCGAAACACCGACTGGTGATGTGATAGGTATCAGACATAAAATGTTCCTTTCTCATTCTTATGATCATCGCGTCGTTGATGGATCCTTAGGTGGAATGTTCGTTCGAAAGGTTGCGGATTACTTAGAGTCTTTCGATATCAATACTAAACTTTAAAAAAAGGACTCTACGGAGTCCTTTTTTCATTTGCCATCTCGGGAGAAATCAGTTTGTAGGTCTGTTTGAGTTTTTTGGCCAGCTCCGCAAAACGGATAGGTTTGGTTAAATAATCATCCATACCAACAGATATAGCCTTTTTAAAGTCTTCATCGAACACGTTGGCTGAAAGTCCAACAATCATCACTTCAGATTGTACATCTCCTTCTCTAATCCTTTTGGTAGCATCTAAGCCATTCATTAATGGCATTTGCACATCCATTAAAATGAGATCATACTCTGCATCTTTTATAGATTCAAGAACTTCTAAACCGTTACGGGCCACGTCAAAATTATACTTCATTTGATTAAGCATTAAGGACATCAATTCAAGATTTAAATCGTTATCCTCTGCCAGAAGAATCCTCATAGGATATTCTTCTCCAATACCCGTATCAATCAGATCCTCTTGGTCTTCAAGTGCTTCATTAAGTTTATCCTGATTTTCAGTTTTATTGAGCAGTACACTAAAGGCAAATGTAGATCCTTGTCCTACCTTACTCTGTATCTCCAAATCTCCTCCCATGACCTGGATGATCTTCTTTGCTATAGCTAAGCCTAAGCCAGTACCTTGGTATGTTCTATCTGAAGAACTCTCTACCTGATAAAAGGGATCCGTAAGCATTGGTAGTTTTTCCTCGGGAATTCCAATACCGGTATCTTGAACTTCGCAATGAATGAAATAGGCCGATTCAGTAAGTTCCTCCCCATAAAGCTTCACAAATACACTTCCGTTTTCCGGAGTAAATTTGACGGCATTCCCAATCAAGTTCAATAAGATTTGATTCCACTTATCCTTATCTCCTTCAAACCAAGCCTTAACTTCATCTCCAACTTTGGAAGACAAATTGACCTTCTTTTTTAGGCTCAGACCCAAAAATATGTCCAATAGCTTTTCAAGTTCCAGAGAAGGGCTAAAGACCTGCTCATTGAGTTCGATTTTACCCGCTTCAATTTTGGAGTAATCCAAAATATCCTTGATTATCCCCAAAAGCGAATTCCCTGAGTTCTTAATTATCTCCAGATACTGTTTCTGATCATTAGATAGATCAGTTTGTTCCAATAAGTCAATGATTCCCAAAAGCCCATTAAGAGGGGTACGAATCTCATGACTCATATTTGCCAAGAATTCTGACTTTGCTCTGTTTGCTTTCTCTGCTGCCCCCATGGCTTCTAAAAGTCCCTTCTCCCAAACCTTTTGAGCC
>CAZLUY010000338.1:0-3751 GCA_964562785.1 uncultured Limnohabitans sp.
CAAATTCGCGGAGTGAATAGTGACTATTCTGTTCAAAAACTCTTGGATAAAGAGCTGGTAGAGATCAAAGGTAAATCTGAAGGCTTGGGTCGACCGATTCTTTATGGAACCTCAGAAAAGTTCATGGAGTATTTTGGGATAAATTCAGTTCAGGATTTGCCGACTCCTAAGGACTTTGCCAAACCGGATAATGAAATAGGGGAGGAAAGAGAATAACCTTCCCCTTTTATCTCTAAGCTTAGCTCGCAGGGTTCACCTTGGCCAGCAGGCTGATGTAATACTTTTTCTTGTTAGAGATATCTGTGCAAAGTGCCCTGGTTCTCCTGGTAGTATCTTTTCTAAATGTCCTTCCATTCAAGGCGAAGATTTGACCTTCGGCTAGATCAGCCAGGAAGCTTTCTGAGCTATCAATTTTCTTATCATACTTACTCATCTCTTTCATTAGAAAGAGGTCACCACTAGAAGTAGCCTTTGGGTTTCTCATGTGTCTCCGCAAAGGAATGAGTAGGTCAGCTGGGAATACTTTAGGGTTCAGAACTGGCTCCATTAATTCCTGAAAAGCACATTTCCACTCCTTTCCGTGAGGGGCTATCCTTCTTCCATAACTCTCAAAAGTATGCAGGTGAGCGACCTCATGAATATAGGTTAGGAGGAATTGATATGGGTTCAGGCTTCCATTGATTGTAATGGTTTGAATCTGCCTGTCCATTCGAAATCGAAAATCACCATGCTTACTTTTTCTTTCCCGGGTTACCGTAAAGGAGAACGGGATTTTTTGCCATAGTTCAAGGCAATATGGGATGGCTTCGGAAGGAACATAATTCCTAATCGTATTTTCAAATTTTTGCCCAGAAGTCATACGATGAAAAGTACAAAAAAAGCAGGCATAAGCCTGCTCCTTCTTTATTTGTTCTTGTATGCGATCTTGATCGGCACTCCTTCAAAATCAAAGTTTTCTCTTAACCTATTCTCAAGGAACCTGGTGTAAGGTGGTTTGATGTATTGAGGAAGGTTGCAGAAAAATGCAAATACCGGATTCTTCGTAGGCAATTGGGTCACATACTTGATCTTAATATACTTTCCTTTCCATGCTGGAGGAGGATACCTTTCGATTTCTGGTCCGAGAACATCATTAAGCTTAGAGGTTGGGATTCGCTTGTTCTTATTCTCATAAACCTTCACAGCCAATTCGATGGCCTGCATGATTCTTTGCTTTTCAGTCACAGAAGTGAAGATGATAGGAATCCACTTATTTTCGCCTAGTCGCTCAAGCATTTCATCCTTGAACTTCTTCATGGTCTTGTGATCCTTTTCGATCAAATCCCACTTATTGACCATGATCATCACTCCCTTATTGTTCTTGATAGCAAGGCCAATCAAGTTGATGTCCTGGGATTCTAATCCTCGTGTCGCATCCACCATCACGATCACCACATCAGACTCCTCTAGAGTCCGTAGAGATCTCATTACGGAATAAAACTCTATGTCCTCCTTGACCTTGGCTTTCTTTCGAATACCTGCGGTATCTGTGATTATAAAGTCTTTACCGAAAAGTTTGTATCGGGTGTGGATTGCATCTCGAGTGGTGCCTGCCTCATTGGTAACGATAGATCTCTCCTTACCAAGGAGTGTATTCAGGTAAGAAGATTTACCCACATTTGGTCTACCGAGAATGGAGATTTTAGGAATACCAGCTTCTGGATCCTCAACGCCTTCATCTTCGAATTTGTCCACAATAGCATCAAGCAGGTCACCAGTTCCACTACCACTTATGGCGGCAATCGGGAATATTTCAAAATCACTAATACCCATGGCATAGAATTCATTTGCCATAAATTCCTGCTCCTGGTTATCAGCTTTATTTGCTGCAACGAAAATGGGTTTATCAGACCCTCTTAATTCATTCGCAAATTCCGTGTCCAAATCAGTCAGTCCATCATGGCAATCCACCACAAAAAGAATCACGTCTGACTCATCTATGGCAAGAGCAACTTGTTTCCTGATCTCTGCTTCATACACATCATCTGAGCCTGTAACATACCCACCCGTATCAATGACAGAAAAGAATTTTCCTGTCCATTGGGCATGGCCATAATGGCGATCTCGGGTTACTCCACTTAGGTTGTCCTCGATTGCTTTTCTCTGCTCTACCAAACGATTAAAAAGGGTGGATTTCCCTACGTTTGGTCTTCCTACGATTGCTACAATATTCGCCATAATCAGGTCGGGTCGTACCCGAATTTTTTCAATTTGGTTTTATTCTTTCGCCAGTCGGCTTCCACCTTGACGAATGTTTCCAGGAATACTTTCTTTCCGAAGAATTTCTCCAATTCCTCCCTGGCCTCAATTCCCACTTTCTTTAATGCCTTACCCTTTTCTCCTATAAGTATTCCTTTTTGAGAATCTCTCTCCACATAAATAGTGGCTCGTATTCTGATGATTTTTTTCTCATCATGGAATTCCTCAATATTTACCTCCGTGCTGTAAGGAACTTCTTTTTTGTAGTTCTTGAAAATCTTTTCACGGATGATCTCTGAAGCAAAAAAGCGCTCCGTTCTATCCGTGAGATCTCCCTTGTCATAGAATGGGGGATGCTCAGGAAGCCTATCCAGAATTTCCTGAAGGATACGTTCAGTATTGAATTTCTCAAGAGCAGAAATAGGAATCACCGTTTCTACTTTCAGGAAATCTGTCCAGTACTTGGTGACTTCTTCCAGCTTATTGTCCTTGGCAAGATCGATCTTGTTCACCACCAGCAAAACAGGTAAACCGCTTTTATTGATTCTGGTGATTATTTCTTCAATCTCATCAGCAGTCTCAAACAAATCTGTGACAAAAACGATGACATCCGCATCCTCTAATGAGATATTCACAAAGCCCATCATGTTTTTGTGAAGCTCATATTGAGGCTTCAGCATTCCGGGAGTATCAGAAAAAACGATTTGAAAATCTTTTTCATTGATCATTCCGAGAATCCTATGACGTGTAGTCTGGGCCTTTGAAGAAATGATAGAAAGTCGCTCACCCACAAGGATATTCATCAAAGTGGACTTGCCCACATTGGGTTTTCCGATGATGTTTACGAATCCTGCTTTATGTTGAGGTGAGCTCATTGTTCACAAATTTTTGACAAAGGTACTTGATTTTCGAGAGTTTGTCTTTACCTTTGTATCACAATTCGCCGAAAGGGCAATTTGAATAAGAAATAAAGCGTAAGCTTAACGATATATCGCGGGATGGAGCAGTTGGTAGCTCGTCGGGCTCATAACCCGAAGGTCACAGGTTCGAGTCCTGTTCCCGCTACTACAAGCCAGTCAGAAATGACTGGCTTTTTTTGTTTTAGCCCGGAAATTCCATGGACGATCTCACCTCAATCCTTCCATTAGTCGGAATCATATTCTGCCAAACCCAATTATAGTGATCTATTACTTGTTTGGCTTTGAGTTGACGTCGGTCGGCAGTCGTGTGTGCATCTGCGATAACCGTGATGTCAAAATCTTTGGAAAGAGCTGATTGAATTGTGGATTCCACACAAAAGTCCGTGGCGCATCCAGTAATTACGAGCTTATCAGCTCCAAGTGCTGTCAACTTTTCTTCTAGTTCAGATTTATAGAAGCAATCGTTGGCGTGCTTATCATGAAGGATATCACCTTCGGCAACCTGCAACTTATCGAGTAGCTCCCAATCCCAATCTCCTTTTTCACATTCCCCTGATCCAGTTCCATCGTGCTGTACAAAAATCACAGGCTTT
>CAZLUY010000339.1:0-2437 GCA_964562785.1 uncultured Limnohabitans sp.
ACAAAAAAAACCTCGCATAGCGAGGTTCTAACATGATGTCAATGTCTTAATTAACCGATTGAGTTAACAAACTTGGCCAATCTGGACTTCTTGTTGTTTGCGTTATTCTTATGAATCACATTTCTCTTCGCCAACTTGTCCAACATTGAAGATACTGTTTTATAAAGCTCCTGCGCTTCCACTTTGTCAGTACAAGCTCTCAACCTCTTGATAAAAGTTCTGGTTGTTTTCGCCTGATATCTGTTTCTCAAACGCTTCGCTTCGTTTGCACGAATTCTTTTTAGAGCTGATTTGTGATTTGCCATATCTCGTTTTAGTTGTATTTCTTGATAACCCTATTCCGATTGGGAGTGCAAAGTTATTGTAAATAATTAATACCGCCAAAGTAAATTCAAACATTCCTTTGAAAGGAATCACTCAAATGCCCCATTTCAATAAAAACAAAGCATCATAATCAGGAATAATGCTCTTCAGTGCCTCAATTGCGTGGTTTTTAATATCTTATAATAACTTTTTCATTGACCATGACTTTTTTAACTCTCTCATTTTTTTTCTGGGGATTCTATGCGCATTCCCTGATAAACCAAATGGCAACCTATTCCCTCCCTCCTGAAATGGTGACTTTTTTTAAGCCTAACCAAGACTTTATCAAAGTTAAAGCAGTTAACCCCGATAGAAGAAGGTATGCGGTAAAAGGAGAAGCTGAAAAGCATTACATCGATCTTGATCATTACTCCGATAGTGCCCAGAAAAATCTGCCCATATATTGGAATCAAGCCTTGGAAATGTATTCTGAAGATAGCCTACGTGCTAATGGTATTGGCCCTTGGTCAGCCTATCTAACATTTCAAAGCTTGACAAAAGCATTCGAAAAGAAGGATGAAAAAGCAATCTTAAGGCTCGCTGCCGATTTGGGTCACTATCTAGCAGACTTAAATGTACCCCTCCACACCACAAAGAATTATAATGGTCAGCTGACTGGTCAGCAAGGTATTCATGGATTTTGGGAGAGTAGAATTCCGGAATTGAATGCAAGGCACTATGGCCTCTGGGTTGGAAAAGCCGATTACATTGAGAAGCCTCAGGAAGCAATCTGGGAAGCGGTCCGACAAGCCCATTCTCAAGTAGATTCGGTTCTGAAAATTGAGCGAGAGTTGAGCAAAGACTTCCCACCTGATAAGAAGTACAGCTTCGAAGAGCGTAATAATCTCACCGTGAGAGTTTATTCACAAGACTTTACAAATACCTACGAAACCGCTCTGAATGGACAGGTAGAAAAACAAATGAAAAAATCCATCAAGATGATAGCTGACTTTTGGTATACCGCCTGGGTCAATGCTGGTCAACCAGATTTAAGCGATTTGGGACAAGCTGAAATGGAAGATGAGAAGATGGAAAGAGATAAGGGGTTGAAGGTGATAAAACATGATAATTGAGCTATCTGTCAACTGTCAACTGTCGACCGTCGACTGAATATAGGTCTCAATCGCTTTCCCAAGCCTCCTAAAAGTATCCTTAAACTTCTTTTCGTTTTCCTCCAAGAGTGTGACTCTAAACCCAAGTAAGTCGGAGCAAAAGGAGGATATTGGCACGACGCAAATCTGCTCGGAAGCCAATAAGTAATACACAAATCTTTTATCCAGTTCAACATTAGAAGCGGATAACCACTCCTCCACCAGTACCCTGACTTCCTCCTTTTGAATAGGTAAAGATTGATTCTCATTCAGAATACCATCTTCAAATACAATTGTATTATAGAACGCGCCTTTGGTTGGGTTGAATTTGATTCCTTCTATCTCGCCCAAAATCTCCTCCATCCATCGACTTCGCTGACCAATCATTTCGTTGGCCTCCTTTCGATAAGCAGGATACAACGGGTGTTGCATGATCTTCGGGATAGCCAATTGTGGTAAAATGGTAGAACATACCTCAATCATCTTGGCATTCTCCAGAGTCTGACAGAGCTTCGAAAACTCCTGAGATTCCTTTCGATTGTAAAATTCCATCCAGCCACACCTAGCCCCAGGCCAAGGGAATTCCTTGGATACTCCTTTTAAGGATATCGCTGGCCTTTTACCCACCAAAGTGGATAAAGGAATAGCTTTGGCCCCATTGTAAGTTATGTTTTGATAGATCTCGTCGATCACCAAAAATAAATCAAACTCCTCTGCGATCTTCACAAAGTTTTCCAAAACCTCTTTGGGATAAACCATACCCGTGGGATTATCAGGATTGATAATCAGGATTCCAACAATGGAAGGATTATACCTCACCTTCATATATAGGTCCTCAACATCCGGTAGCCATTGGTTATTGGGGTCCAGCTTATAAGTGATCGGTGCAGTATTCGCGTGAGCAGAGAGTATTTGGCAAAGTTGAATAATGCCGCAGGTGGCGTAGAAATAAGTGCTGAAGATATTCTTTTCTTTAATGGCTT
>CAZLUY010000340.1:0-2481 GCA_964562785.1 uncultured Limnohabitans sp.
TTTGGATACGATTAGGACAAATACCAGCAATGCCCCTAATCCAAAAAGAGTTGATACCTGATTTGATCCGAAACCACCACTAAAGTCTACATTTGCACCAAGAACAAACTCCACATCGTCAAAATCTGGTGTTTTGATAAATGTATAACTCAAGATCCCTAGGACTGGATATGCCATGAGTCTTACCAGTTTCCCAAGCTCATCGCTAGATATTTTTTGCTGGTAGAAGAACCAACAAACCATTGCGACATTAATAGCTCCAAGTAGATTAAAGATAATGTCAGATCTCTGCACATAGCCTGAAAGATCAATGAATAAGCTTGGCAGCAAACATAATAACATGATCAAGCCGCTTTGACCCTTGGTCTTGAAATTGAATATGCCCCAAATCATTCCCGCTGTCAAGAGATACTTACTCAGCTCATATGGAATAAAAGGAGATGTTCTCGCCATTCTTGAGAGGAGCTCAAAGGATACCAAATAAAGGAGTAAGGAAATAAGTATAAATGGCGAATTATTCTTTTTAAGTATATGACTCAAAGAGGATATAATCACAAAGTAGAACCAAGCAATAACGGTATATGGAGTGAAAGTTGCAGTTACTCCAAGAAGTAAATGAAAAATGGTCCAGAAAAGGGGATTCTTGCTAAGAATAAGAGATTTAATCATACTTCCAACTCCCTTTCTGTTTCCACCCCTAATTGAGTCAAAATCACCTTGTATCCATCATAGAACTGCTGAAATCCATAGTTGCTTTGAACATGGTCCCTAAATGAAATTGACTTGCCTTTCGCTTCATTGTCTCCTTGTATCAAGATTTTCATATTGTCAGCAAGCTCTGAAATATCACCTGGATTTAGTAGATAACCGAATTTTCCGTGACCCAGAACTTCTGGACATTGACCAACTTTGGTAGAAATAACCTGAAGACCTGCTAAGCCATATTCTAGTAAGGCCACCGGCAAACCTTCTCTATCTGAAACAATAAGCCCTGCATCCACTTCTGAAAGAATCTCCGAAACATCATCGTGTGAACCTTCCACCTGTAGTACATCTTGCAATTGATATTTCACCGCCAAAGACTGAACCTTAGCTTTCCATTTGGGATCAATGCTTACACCCACCATCCTTACCAAAAAATCAGTCTCAATTTCTGCTTTCAATAATTTTACTGCTTCCACAAGATGAAGGTGGCCTTTCTCTTCTCTATAGTTAGCGAGATGTAAAAAAGTGAAAGGCCTTTCAACCTCATGCGGAGAAATGTTCAAGTGGGGAAAATTCTTTAGGTAGCTGATCTTTTCAGCAGGCTTCAACCTAACCTTAATCCAATGGTCGCGAGTTGATTCGTCTGCCGTAATGATATGATCCATTCTTGTAGCCAAAAAAGCAAGCTCTTTCCTTGGGTTACTGGTTAAAACCTCAGCTGAAATTCCAAGGTGATCATGCCAAATTAATCTGAATCCTTTATGCAAAAATTTTAAAGCAAAAGCCCAGTAAATAGATGTGCCATGCGCGTGTATCACATCGGGCTTAAACTCGATAACCTTCCTCCTCAACTTATGAAATGCCTTGAAATCAAAAGTGCTTTGTTTGTCCAAAAAAATCAATTTTCCTTGATTAACAACACCGGCTCTAAGGCCTCCATCTAATCGACTTACTATCAATAAATTATCGATACCAATCTCATCAAAAGAATTAACCAAATTGACAGCCATTCTTTCAGCTCCTCCAGGATTCAATGTATCGATGATCTGAAGGATTTTCATGCTGCCGATTCCAGGAGTTTTTTGATTTCAGAATCAAACTTTTCAAGCGTATACTGTCTAGACCAAGCCATGGCTTTCTCTGCTTTTTGCTGATAAACTTGAGGGGAGTGAACAAGCTTGAGTAGTTTCTCGAGAACTGAATCTACATCATCACTCACAAGTTCACCTCTTTCTCCTTCTCCAAGCATCTGAGGCACGCAAGAAACTCTAGTTGTCACTGGAAGACAAGCCCAAAACATTGCTTCCGCAACTGCCTTAGGCCAACCCTCACTTTTTGAAATAAAAATCAGAAAATGACTTCTCTGATAAGCCTTCTTTACCTCTTCAGCTGATTTATTTCCATGAAGAGTCACGAATTCATTCAATCCATAATCATTAACCGATTCGATTAGTGATTCCTTTAAGGCTCCTTCCCCACACAACTCAAGCCTTGCACTGATACCTTGATCACGCAATTTTTTGCAAACCTCAATTGAAATATTAGGCCTTTTTCCTTGATCAAGGGTTCCCACGAAAAGCAATCTCAATTCATTTCCTCCCTGAATCGCTCTAGGCTTGGCGTCGACAATGTCCTTATCAGAATATGAGGCAGTAAAGAAGGGCTTTATATTTTTGCTTTCATTTGGCCATTCTCCATAAACGAGGACTGACATATTCTTCGATAATGAGGTGTTCCCTAAAATGCGTTGCTGTATTTGATAACTTTTTGGCCGAT
>CAZLUY010000341.1:0-1799 GCA_964562785.1 uncultured Limnohabitans sp.
GGAAGCTTTGCCATGACTTGATCTTTTGGTGCTTTTGCATCAAGGCAAAAGCACGAGAAAAAAAGAGGAAAACCTAGTAATCAGCTCTATTTCCGATAGCTATCAGGATCATCCCGATTTTGGCACTCTTCAACCAATTCTTTAGATTCAGAAGCATCACTCCAAACCAAACACCAATGATTAGAATTCTGGGATCTTTTAGAAAAGGAGATGGCTCCGGCAATAAGATCAAAGCCTATATCCTATACGCCCTGGGAGAAATAGTACTTGTGGTTATAGGAATCCTGATCGCCCTGAGTATCAACAATGCGAATGAAGCCAGTAAAACCAAAACAAAGATTGAGCAAATTTTAGCAGATGTTCAGCGCGATTTAATCCTCCATGCGGATGAGGCGAATTTCCAATTTGACGCTCATATTTACAATGATTCTATCCAAGAGATTATTCTTAACGGTGAATACACTAGAGAAGATTACAAAACCGGTGAGGCTATAGAATTAGGGAAATACTATTCCAGTTTCACCCTATCCACGGATTCATTTGACAATCTAATGCTCAATAGAGCTGATCTGGAAAATGAATATGCCGATCTGGCTGAATACTTAAGTTTTGTCTATGTACACAGTAAATCCTACATAGACGACTACAATAAGAGACTTAAAGAAACTGTATATCAATATCTAGATGAGCGATACTATCAGCCCTGGAGTCAAAACTGGGTTAAGGGTATCAAAGATGACAGAGCAATAGATTATTTTATGAACAACCCTGAGTACAAAAGCTATCTTCTAAAATTCATGAATGATGCCAATAACCTGACCATAGGAGTTAATCGATTCAGGTTCGATGCATCGCAACTATATCTTTCCATAGACAGCCTACTGGGTAAACAAAGTGAATTACCAGTTGAACTGAACTATCGTGCTACAGAAGAAGAAAAGGAAGCTTTGGTAGGAAGATACTCATTGACTTATGCAGACGGCAGCTTGCTTCCTGATTACATAGAGATTAGGAATGTCAATAACTCCTTACTCTTATTCAACCCTGAATTTGGCGAGGTGCCATTCTTAAAACATAGGGGCACTACCTATTTTATTCCTTTTGATGGTAGTGTATTTGAACATGATGGCGCAAAGACCCTGTCCATTACATCTAACATCGAAGGCTCGGCTATTTATGTGAAGGATTGAAAGAATTCCATCACCAAAATCCCCTTTCCATTACTTTTGACGACCAAAAGTAACCAAAAGTCTTTGCCGTAAATCTTCTTTCAAATTGTACCAATTTGATTTTTCAACCCTCATTCAAGCTAAAAATTGGAGGATTCCCGTGACAAGCCCGGGACTAACCAAATTTTTAAACGCTCTCATTTCGTAATGAAAAACCAGAATATTTAAAGGCAGCCCGGATTCGCTTAAATGATACAAATCGAATTATGCGGGGAGGACGTCATGGCAGCGGGCCATGGGATGGCCTTGCGCGGAGAAGCTTTGCCATGACAAGGCTTTTTGTTTCTTTTTAGCCAAGTAAAAAGAAAGGAAGAATAAAAGGTTCAACCTGGGCATTAAGCTTTGAAGGAAGGTCATCACCAAAATTCCTTTTCCATTACTTTTGACGACCAAAAGTAACCAAAAGTCTTTGCCGTAAATCTTCTTTCAAATTGTGCCAATTTGATTTTTCAATCCTCATTCAAGCTAAAATTTGATGGATTCCCGTGACAAGCCCGGGACTAACCAAATTTTTAAACGCTCTCATTTCGTAATGAAAAACCAGAATATTTAAAGGCAACCTGGATTCGT
>CAZLUY010000342.1:0-8053 GCA_964562785.1 uncultured Limnohabitans sp.
AGATTTCCTGATTCTAATTCATTTCCCCCACTTGCGACATATAAGTCCAGGACCCCATCTCCATTGAAATCGGCAAATTCAGCTGCAACGTCCTCCGCTTTGGCCAATTGCTCGAATATAGGATTTGAAACCGGAGAGAAATTACCATCTGAATCTTTCAAAAATAAAACGCCAGCCTGGCCTTTAGCCCCTCCGAAATACAAGTCATCGTCACCGTCTCCATCAACATCTTCAACAGCTAAAGCAGGACCAAGATTTGCAAAGCTTCTTGGTAGAAGGTATTCTCTATCCCATTCGTCAAAATCTTGATTTTCCTCGTGTTTCCAAGGCAAAGTTGGAGCTGAAATGATTGGTGAACCAGTGGAAGAGTCAACTTCACTTCCTTCCATTTCAGAAAGGGAAATTTTTTGATTTACAGCCGTGGAAGGATAAATCTTGCTGACCCCATTTGACCAATCAACTTGGATAGAGTCGATGCGTTGGACTTTGCCTAAACCAAAAATCAAGGTGCTTGAGCTTCCGGATTGAAAGCCTCTACTCGAGGAGAGTCTCTGTGCAAATTTCTTCCCATTGGCGAATAGCGTCACTTTGGACCCGAGACCCAGGATGTTTTGTTGCCCACCAGCGAGATCGATACTTAGGAAGGAGTTCTCGTCCTTTTCAGATTGATTTTCATAGATGAAGTTTGGTTGATCGAGATTGTTAATCACCAAATCTAAATCCCCATCATTGTCCAGATCGGCATAAGCTGAGCCATTGGAATAACTTGGTTCATCTAATCCCCAGACTTCGGAAACATTCTCAAACTTCATATTCCCGGAGCTTTGGAAAGTAAAATTGCTAAGCTTGACCGTTGGGAGCATAGCTATCTGCCTTTCTCGAAGCTCATTTAGAGTCAAATCTCCGGGAGCTTCTTGACTGTATTGTATGAAGTCGAGATCGTTGGGTCGTTTGACGATCCCATTTGTGATATGAATATCCTTATTACCGTCATTGTCGAGATCCACCAATAGTGGCGACCAGCTCCAGTCCGTGGCTTCGACACCAGTAATGTAGCCTACTTCAGAAAAGCCTTTCTGACCTCGATTGATTTGCAGATTGTTTCTTACGAACTGATCGGCATAACCAAATCGCTTTTTGATAGAGTAAACCTCTTGCTTGTCCTCGCCAACAGATTTCATCCAGATTTCCGGGTCTTCCGGAAGCATATCCGTAGTGAAGATTTCGGGAAGGCCATCTCCGTTTAAATCTGCAGCATCATTTCCCATACTATAGCGGCTAGTATTGGCGATCAGGCCTTCTAAGGATTCCTTGAATGTCCCGTCCTTTTGATTTAGGTAGAGATAGTCGTTTTCTGTGAAGTCATTTGAGACATAAATATCTAGCCATCCGTCCCCATTGAAATCTTCCGTATTTACGCCGAGTCCGAAACCTAAAACGGAAGAGTAGATGCCGCTCGCTTCAGTCACATCCTTGAAGCCACGGTTTCCTTGAGCTGCGAGATTCATGTACAACTTATCCCCCAGACTATCCAGCTTCACACGGTTTTTAGAATCCGTGAAAACCTCAGGCGATTTTACGGAATGATTTAAAAGGTAAAGGTCTAAATCTCCATCCCGATCATAATCAAAGAATGCTGCATGCGTACTGAGCCCTTGGAAATCGACTCCATAATATTCAGCCAGGTCAAGGAAGGTTTCATCGCCTTGATTGATATAAAGCTTGTTTCCCCCGGTTAGGCCTTTGTAATTGGTAACTTGGCAAACATAGATATCAAGAAGGCCATCACCATTGACGTCCGCGGTGGTGACCCCTGTGGACCATTCTCCCAAGGATTTCAATCCTGCAGATTCAGTTGCTTTCTCAAACTTCAGATTCCCACGATTGAAATATAGCTCATTTGAAACCTGATTTCCTGTGAAGAATATATCCACCAATCCATCATTGTTGAAATCTGCTGTTGCTACTCCACCTCCATTATAGAAGTACAGATACTCTATGATATTGAAATCTGTGGTGGAGCTTAGATTATTTTGAAAATCAACGCCCGTTTCCTCCGGGGATAGTAATCTGAATCGTTTATTCTCTTTGGTTTCCGAGCAAGCAGAAATCAGAACCAGTAGAAATAGAAAGTAGCTATATACTCTTTTCATTTACCTTCTAATTCATCTTCCAGGTCTCAGCCTTACCGTCGCTTTTGACAATTAAGAGAGTCTTTTCCTCCAATGGAACCAAGTGCCGAACCTGACCATAAAGCGTCAAACCATTGATTCTATTCGGCCAAAACTCAAAGTTGCCTGTTCCGTCACCGAGAAGTACTTCGCCATGGCTGGCGTCATATTTCCCTACTTCAGGTTTTGCACCATCCAGGTTACCACCAAGGATCAAATCTTCATGACCATCTTCATTAATATCCAGAACAGCTATTCCAAAGACCCATGACTTTTGGGCCATTCGAGGAAGCTTTTTCCAATTCCATTTTCCCTTACCATCGCTGAGTAAAACCCCAGTAGCCAATTCATTCACCTCTTTCACAATTGATCGCTCAAGAATTGCTTCTGAAAAAATCTGATCAAGCGTCTGATCATTGTAATCGCTGTATTTGAGATAAGCCTTTTTAATGGATGGGATCTGCTTTTCCAGTTCGTGCTTCAATGTAAAAGGAACTTGAACTCCATCAATTTCTTGGATGGTGATATGCTCAATGGCTCCGTTTTCATCAAAATCATTTACAAGCATTTTTATTGGCTGGTCGACGGAGGCTTTGAATCTTGTGTTTTCGCCCTGATTGCCTAGGACGAAATCCGGAAGGCCATCTTCGTTGAAATCTCCAACAGCAATTTTTCTATACCAGCCTTTGATAGAATCAAATTCAGGCATTTCTATTCTTTCGAGACCCTGATCGGTATTCCTGAAAAACAGGGGTGCTCCCCAATCCTGCACGAGAACCAAATCCGTATACCCATCTTGATCCCAATCAGTAGCTATGGCATCTGTAATCAGTCCAAGCTCGGTAAAGCTCGTTGCTATTTGACTAGCATCCCTACTGAAATCTCCTTTTCCATCTCCTAACCAGAGCTGTGAGCTGGAAGGTGCTCCATAAACAAATGGGACCAGCCTTTCACCGATGAAAAGGTCCATGATACCATCCCTATTCGCATCTAAAGAAACGACGGTAGAGGAGCTTCCTTTTATTTGATTGAATGTTTGACTTTCAGATTTGGTGAAATTCCCCGAGCCATCATTAAGGTAAAGTCGATCGGCGAGGAGAGGTGAATTAAGCGGGAATTCATTACCTCCTGAGGTTACAAATAGATCCAGATGACCATCCCCATTTGCGTCGATAAATACGGCGTCGGTGTCTTCAGATTCTTTATCTTCCTCAAAAGCCGAATTGCCTGCGTTGTAATATGATCCATCTTTTGATTGAAAATGAATCTCACCAGCAAATCCTTTGGCTCCACCAAAGAACAGATCCTCAAGACCATCACCATTAACATCAGCTTTGGCAAAGGCTGGGCCTTCGCTAGAGTACATATGATAAGTGAGCCTATCGCGGTCGAAATCAACAAAGATATTTTCTTCATGCTCAAAATTGACTCTGCCTGATTCCAGAGAAAAGAAGGATTCGGTTTCGGTGCTGAAGAAGTCTCCAGAAAATTCCTGGGCCTGAGCTTCGGAGATTTCTAGTATTTGGTTCAAAGTGGGATTCTCAATTGTACTGATCTTGTTGCTTGGCCAAAGGATTTTTATTTGATCCACTTTTGCTACTTGACCAAGTCCGATAGAAACCCTTGAATCCACAGAAGACTGGAACCCTCTGTTTGGCATCTGTTCAGCGTAGAAAACACCTTCATCTGTTATGACTTGTATTTGGCTACCAATTCCAGCTTTATTGTCGCCTTCCCCAATGAGCATTAGCTGAATGCTATTGTTCTCGGGAAGAACGGTCTTTCCATTGTTTCTAAAAATCTGAGCCTCACGGTTCACATTGTTAATTACCAGGTCAAGAGTCCCGTCATTATCCAGGTCTCCATATGCAGCTCCATTCGAGTGGATTGCTTCACCTAAGCCCCAGTCTTTCGCTCGGTTTTCAAAAACTAAGTCTCCTTGATTTTGGAAGGCATAATTCGGAATTGGATTAACCGGAATAGGGTCGATAAGAGCTTTGTAATCCACACCATCATTAGAAATGATCTGCATTTTGGTGTCTGCATCATCAATGAAATTCAGATAATCTAAATCCGTGATGTCCTGATATATTCCATTCGCCACGAAAAGATCTCTTCTTCCATCGTTATCCATGTCGAAGATTAATGCTCCCCAGCTCCAATCTGTAGCCTCAACATTCGCCAGTCTTCCCAATTCGCTGAAAGTCCCATCACCATTATTGATGTGGAGCATATTTCTACTGAATTGGTAGTGATAACCATAATTTTTGTTGAATTGGAATTTATCCCAATTCTCAAAAGTAGTCACTTGCTTAAGTCTTGTGGAGGGCTCAGGAAGCATATCGGTAACAAAAATATCCAGTAGTCCGTCGCCGTTGATATCAGCGATATCTGCTCCCATTGACGCTGCACTAATAGACCGCATGGATTCTTCCAGAGATTCTGAAAATGTTCCGTCTTGATTATTGATGTAGAGATAATCCTTCTCAAAAAAATCATTGGAAATGAAGATGTCTGGCCATGTGTCCTGATTGACATCACCAATGGTGATCCCAAGTCCGAAGCCAATTAGGCTTCCATAAATTCCAGCTTCTTCACTAACATCATAGAATTTGTCATCTCTATTTTCAAAGAGCTTATCTCCGCCCACCGGATCTCTCTCAGGGCGCTCATTCTGCATTTTATTGAAGCTCCCTATAGCCTGATATGAGTTATTCAATAGGTAAACATCCAGATCGCCGTCTTTATCATAATCAAAGAATACAGCATGAGTGCTGAATCCTTGATCGGCCAAACCATATTCTTCAGCTTGATCAATGAATGTTCCATCACCCTGATTTATGAAAAGCTCATTTTGCTTGTTGTCTCCCTGAATGTCACCGGAGTTACATACATAAATATCCAGTAGCCCATCCGCATTTACATCAGCCATCGCTACGCCTGTACTCCATGCCCTGCCACCAGCAACTCCAGCTTGCTCTGTTACATCCTCAAATTTAAAGTCACCTTTATTCAGGTAGAGCTTATTGGCTGAAAGGTTTGCCGTCAGGTAGATATCAATGAGACCGTCATTGTTGACGTCTCCAAGTCCTACTCCACCGCCGTTATAATAATTCCGATAGGTGAAAATGTTGAAATTCTGGTCAAAGGATAATTGATTTTCGAAACCCACTCCAGACCGCTGAGAAGGAATTTCTTCGAAAAGGGGAGGAGTGATGATTTCCTCAGGGCTGTCACAGGCCCCCCAAATGATAAGAGATAATAAGGCTGGGTATATTTTCCTCATGATGGGGTTTGCGTTTGAAGTGATTTGAAAACGGGTAAGTCCACAATTTCCACCCTCACTACTGAGATATGCTTTTTAAAGATTCTGATTCTTCTATTACCATCCATTTTCACCCAGACTCTTTTTGTGTTGTCTTTATCAGTCACTTCGATAAAACCTTCACCATACCAATCTTCGAATAAATCAACGACGTCCGCAAGGAGGTGATTTGCATCCAGTTCTTCATTCCAAGGAGCGAATCCTTCGTATGTAAATTCAGCAGGCATGAAGAAAATTTTCTTTTGATCGAATCTTGGGAAAAAGCGCATCAAGGCTTTGTTTCCAGAGGGCATATCTGCCTTGTATTCTACAGAGAGTTCCGTAGGACCATTTGTTAAAACACCCTGCTTGTTTAGATCCCAGCATGTTTCATAGAAATCTTTTTGATCCATCCCCAACTCCAAGCCAAGAAATATTTCGTTTACAACCTTGCCAGATGACAATTCCCGGCTTTCCATCTTCTGATATTCTGATTGGCAAGCAGCGATAAAAGCCAAGCCTACACCAAAGAAAAGGCTTCTACCTATTGACTGTAAATTCCAGTGCTTCATCATTATTTCTAAATACCAATATCTTTTGTGATCCACCTTCTTGAATTAAGGTCATATCTCGCATTTCTCCTTCGACAAAGAAGCCACTTTCCTGCATACTCATTGCTTCCCAGTTTATGCCGTCTTCAGTCCATAAAACCCCTCCATAACTTCCAAGCTGAGATCCTATTTGCGGCTTAACCTTCGATTGGTTTCCACCAAAAAAGATCAATGGGAATTTGAATTCTTCTAGTTCAAGAAGCTCAAATGTGAATACGGGTGAAAGTTGAGTTTCGACTGGAAGATCGATCTGATCAAAGGAACCATTTCCATTATTTATCCAAAGGCTTGTGGCAAGACTTTGAGCCCTCAAAGTTAAGGAATTAGCTAGTATTTCATTAGGGAAAAGATCCTCTAATGTCTTGTCTTTATAGTCATCGTAGGTGAGTAATTGTTTTCGCAATCCTGGCAATTGCTTGAGCAAAGAATTCTTGAGAACATATGGAGTGTTTCCTTTGGAAGAGAAGCTTGAAAGTATAGGGTCCAAGGACCCATTTCCATCGAAATCATTGATGACCATGCTGAGTAGATTGCCTTCCTCAGATCTTAATCTTGAATTCAATCCCCAGTTACCAGCCAGGATATCCATATTCCCATCCTTGTTGACATCAGCGAGCCTTAAGCCTTGCCATATTCCAGAGGTTTCCGCAAAGCCCAAGCTCTCTGTTTTATCCTGCCATTTTCCCTGAGTCATGGATAGAATCTTGATTTCCATCCATTCTCCTATGACAATTAACTCATCAACCCCATCATTATCTAAGTCGGAAATAGCTCCCTCACGAATCATTCCTAATGGATTAATTTCCTTGAGATGTTTGTCTGTGGACTTGATGAAATTCCCGTCCCCATCGTTTTCATATACATTCAGGTTCACTGGCACTCCATATTCGAACGGAAGTAAACGTTGCCCTATAATGAGATCTTGATCTCCATCCTTGTCAAGGTCATAATCCAAGACAAAAGAAGATGAGCCGAAGCCAAAAGAATTGCTAGATAGTTTGAACTTTTCACTGCCTGCACCTAGGTATAATCGATCCTTATACCGGGGGGTGTTATTACCATATTCGACTCCACCGCTTGCGATGTATAGATCAGCGAATTCATCACCATTGGCATCAAGAAAGTGCCCGAAGACATCCTCATTTTGAGCGAATTCTTCTGATTCAAAAGAAAGCTCTTCATAACCGACTTCATTCTGAAGGTAGATTAGGGATTCATTCCCCTTGCTCCCAGGAATAAACAGATCAGGTTTTCCATCTTGGTTGACATCAGCCTGAGAAACTTTGGGACCTTCATTACTGATCATCCAGAATCGAAGTCTGTCTCTATCAAAATCGATAAAGTCATTTTCTGAATGTTGAATTCCGGAAGGCTTTCCAGAGAGTAAAGGTTTGGGTTCTTCGGACTTTCCTGAAGGTAGAGCGGCTTCTTCTTTCTTTGGAGTGATGGTTTGATTCGCAGGAATATCCCTAAGGAGACTTTCCCTACCATCATTCCAAACTATCCTCATCGAATCTATCAAAGTAGAATTTCCTAGTCCTAAATGAATTTCGGGAGCTACACTTGACATATAGGCTTTTACCGGTTGGAACTCTCTGAATAGAACTTCTTCGCCTTTATAAACAAAGACCTTGGCTCCGAAATTATCTCCGAGTTCGACCTTGAGGTAATTCCCAATTCCGTTTTCTATAGCCTTATTCCGAAAGATCCCGGCTTCTTGATTCTGATTATTCACCACAAGATCCAAATCACCATCATTATCTAAATCTCCATAAGCCGAGCCTGTGCTAAAGGTCAATTGCCCTAAGCCTTGAGAACTGGCTTGATTGGAAAAATTCCAATTCCCTTCATTTCTGAACCAGTAATTCTCAAGGGGGTTAGAAGGGAACTGATCGATCATTTTGGTGATGAGTACCGAGTCTGCCTTTAGTACCGAAATATCTTCCTGAGCATCTGTGTAATAGTCC
>CAZLUY010000343.1:0-11950 GCA_964562785.1 uncultured Limnohabitans sp.
CCACAATGAATTCAAATATATTATAAATATTAAAGAATCAAAACACCAAAGAAAAAATCGTTAATATTTGTTTAATCCTCTGGGAAGGTACTGCGTTTAAATGCAATTCCCAAGGCTAGTCCCTGACTAAATTGGATTTTATCATCCTGGTCCAAATCATATACTATAAGGCTCGTCAAGGAGACATTTATCAGGTTAGAGACCTTCGCAGTCAAGGCCAGATCCAATCGATGATCAATGGCATTAAACGCAAAATTTTGATAGTTAGCATACATCTGATAGCGCATCAGAAAAGTTAGGTTCTCGGATATTTCTTTGTTGAAATCCATCATAATATTAAAGGCTGCTAATTCCGTTCTCACCTTCTTTCCTATTTCCACACCATAATTGTCAGGAACATTCAAATAGAGCTCTGTATCGGTCACAAAAGTCCATCGTGGTGAAAAGGGAGAAAGCCTAAGACTAAAATCATCATTTGGCTTGTATTCAACACCTATTGCTGAAGTCAGGTAGCCGGGGTTTACGAACTTTGAAATCAAAGTCCTGTCCGTATCGGTAAACTCAAAACCTGGTGCGAACTGGGAGAGAAAATTAAGAGATACGAAATAATACCACCTTTTGGCGAACTTGTAGCCGACCTTAGTATCTAGAAAAATTCGGTCATTCGATTTGCGTCCTTTTTCTCCATCATTCTTGACTACACCGTAAAGGAAGTCCATGGTGTTGTCCCAGACCCATTTATCCTTGGCATAATTTGCCCGGCCATAGAGATATGTCCCTACAGCGACAGAGTTCACACCTCCACCGGTCCAGTTTCCACTAAAAGCAGCTTGATTAATATTAAGACCTCCGGAAATTTCTTTGAGCCAATAAGTAGTGTCTTTCGGCGTTTCTGTTTCCTGAGCATAAAGGGCTCCAGAAAAGGCCAAAAGAACAATAAAAGAGAGTAGTGTTTTTTTCATAATTAAGATGTTCAAAAGTCACAATCCCAAATATGAATAAAACAATTATTAATTGATCATTATTTAGATTAAAAAAGATAAGCTTCTAGAGGTCAAAAGATTGCCAAATAAAAAAAGGCCGAAGCCCTTTTCTATTAAGTATCAATCTTAGCGTATTTAGCATTCCGTTCTATAAATTCCCTTCGGGGTGCTACATCATCCCCCATCAACATACTAAATAAGTGATCTGCCTCTGCTGCAGATTCTATTGTAACCTGCTTAATGGTTCTTACTTCAGGATCCATGGTAGTCGTCCATAATTGCTCGGGATTCATCTCTCCAAGTCCCTTGTAACGCTGAACATTTACACTATCTTCTTTGCCATCCTTGGCCATCTCCTTAGTAAGAGAAACTCTCTCCTCTTCAGTCCAGCAGTAACGCTCGTCTTTACCTCTTTTTAAGAGATACAATGGCGGCAAAGCGATATAGATATAACCCTTTTCAATAAGGCTTCTCATATATCTGAAGAAGAGCGTAAGGATCAAGGTTCGAATATGCGAACCATCAATATCGGCATCCGTCATAATGATGATTTTATGATATCTAAGTCCTTCTAAATCAAGCTCTTTATCATCATCAGCTGTACCAAATTTTACCCCAAGTGCAGTAAGAATATTTTTGATTTCATCATTGTCATAAATCTTATGCTCCTGAGCTTTTTCTACATTCAGGATCTTTCCCTTCAATGGTAGAATAGCCTGGAAATCTCTATCCCTACCCTGTTTTGCAGATCCACCTGCGGAGTCACCCTCCACCAAGTATAATTCACAAATAGAAGGATCACTATTGGCACAATCAGCAAGCTTTCCAGGAAGGCCTCCGCCACCCAAAACATTCTTACGCTGAACCATTTCTCTGGCCTTCCTTGCTGCATGTCTCGCCTGTGCAGCAAGAATTACTTTACTCACAATAGTCTTCGCAGCTTTTGGATTCTCCTCTAGCCAATGCTGCAAGGTATCTGACACTGCAGAATCTACCGCTCCAGAAACCTCAGAGTTACCGAGTTTAGTTTTTGTCTGTCCCTCAAACTGAGGCTCAGCCACTTTAACCGAAATAACCGCTGTCAAACCTTCTCTAAAGTCATCTCCAGAGATATCAAACTTGACTTTGTCTAGCATTCCCGACTTATCTGCATAAGACTTCAAAGTCCTTGTCAAAGCTCTTCTAAAGCCTGTTACATGAGTCCCTCCTTCATAGGTGTTGATGGTATTCACATAGGACACCACATTCTCTGAGAAGGAGTTATTATAACTCATTGCCACCTGCACTGGCACCTCACCCTCATTGGCCTCGATGTAAATGGGGTTTTCAATAATTTTCTCACGTCCAGCATCCAAGTAATCAACAAACTCAATAAGCCCGCCTTCGGAATAGAATTCATCTGACTTGAATGAGCCATCATCCTCTTTTTCTCTATGATCGGTAAGATTAATTCTGATGCCCGCATTCAAGAAGGCCATCTCTCGTAGCCTGTTTGCTACCGTTTCATATTTGTATTCAGTAACCGTGAATATGCTGTCATCCGGCTTAAAATGAATAATTGTTCCTCGCTTATCAGTTTTACCAACTTGCTTGGCAGCATATTGCGGAACACCAATTTTAAACTCCTGCTCGGTAATTACTCCATTTCTATGAACCGTAGCTTTTAAATCGGTTGAAAGAGCATTCACACAGGAAACCCCGACACCATGAAGACCTCCAGAAACCTTATAGGTATCCTTATCAAATTTACCTCCTGCGTGAAGAACCGTAAGAACAACTTCAAGCGCTGATCTTTTTTCCTTCTTGTGCATGTCGGTTGGAATGCCTCTTCCATTATCTTCAACGGTAATGGAATTGTCCTCATGAATAGTGACATGAATTGTATCACAATGACCAGCAAGAGCCTCATCTACGGAGTTATCTACGACTTCCCAAATAAGATGATGCAGCCCTTTAACACCGATATCTCCGATGTACATGGCAGGACGTTTTCTTACCGCTTCAAGACCTTCTAAGACCTGAATATTACCTGCGCCATATTCTGCAGGATTTTTTGCTTTTTCTTCGCTCATATGTTTAAGGAAAATGCCTTAATACTGGCTTTAAATGGTGATTTTGTGGTGTTCAGAATAGTAAGCAAGATAGCGAAAAAATGTCAGATTTTCCTCATAATCTCAGCGCCTAAATACAATCAAATAAGCTTCTTTGTAATAGCCTATTTTTAGAATTTTATTCTGTTTTTAACATATATTCACAAATCGAGTAGTATTTGATTTACGTATTTATGTCGTTCATAGAGGCTTTTTTGACTAAAATACTCATTTGTTTAATTTATATGCCTAATGGTTAAACAAATTATATTCTGTTTTCATTATGTACGTGTTATCTAAAAACTTTAACCAAAATAATATGTACACTACCATCGCTGCTGATCTTGCGAATCTTGACAAGATCATCAATGCCGACCCGATAGCTATCACCTTCTTCATAGGGTACATGGCTATGTTTGCATCTGCTGTATTCTTTTTCGTAGAAAGAGGTTCAGTAGAAGGAAAATGGAAGATGTCTTTACTCGTTTCTGGACTGATTACGGGTATTGCTGCTGTCCATTATTACTACATGAGAGACTTTTACCTAGCTACAGGTGAGAGCCCAACTGCCTTCAGATATGTCGATTGGACATTGACTGTTCCATTGATGTGTGTGGAATTCTATTTATTGACAAAGCCATTCGGAGCGAAGGGTTCTACCCTATTCAAATTGATTTTAGCTTCCGCTGTGATGCTTGTAACAGGTTTCATTGGAGAAACTTCTGGAATCGAAAGTAATGTGATGTGGGGAATCTTGTCCACTATAGGTTATCTGTACATCGTCTATGAAGTATTTGCAGGTGACGTTGCTAAACTTGCTAAGAGTTCAAATAGTGAAGCTCTAGGAAGTGCAATGTTCTTACTTAAGATTTTCATCACTCTAGGGTGGTCTATTTATCCAATTGGATACATGGTTCTACCAGGCAACTTGTTGTCAGGTGCATTCGAAGTAAGCTCTATAGACTTGTTCTACAACCTTGCTGATGCAATCAATAAGATTGGATTTGGTCTAGTAATTTATTCAGTGGCAATTGCTGAAACAGCAAAAGCCAGAGCTAAGGCCTAATAATCAACCAAAATTAAGAGCCGCCCTGTTAGGGTGGCTCTCTATTTATGAAGAAATTCGACTACATTTTCGCAGGAGCTGGTTGTGCTGGTCTCAGCATGGTCTTTCAAATCTTGAACAGCCCTCTTAAGTCGAAAAACATTCTATTGATCGATCCTCAATTCGATCAAGCACCAAATAAAACCTGGTGCTATTGGGCTGAAGAAGCTCTTCCAGTCCACCCTCCTAACAGTCAACAAAGCTGGTCAAAATTCACCGTCGGCTCCCAATCTAATACTAGGATGTATCAGTTGGATAAGCTGAAATATTGGCATATTAACTCCAAGGAATTTTACGATTTTGTATTACCTGTTATTCAATCTGCTGAAAACGTTGAGGTAATACAGGATTCCGTAAATGAGATAAATGATGGGGAAAACGGAGCCAAAGTCATCACTTCACAAGGTACATTTGCAGCAGACTATGTTTTTGATTCTCGTTTGTCTAAATCAGACATTGGGAGTCAGGAAAGTCTAAAACAAATATTTGCTGGCTGGAGAGTTGAATTCGAACAACCCGCTTTTGATCCATCTGCCTTTAATCTTATGGAGGTTGATGGCGAAAATAAGGATGAATTTAATTTCTATTATGTACTCCCTTACTCTGATCGATCCGCTCTAATAGAGTATACCAAATACGATACGTCTAGGCCAGACATTTCAGTATTGGAAGATGGAATCCGAAGCTATATCCATGAGAAATACGGGGAAGTTAATTATAGAATAAGCTTTGAAGAGGATGGTATAATTCCAATGACCACCATCAACCAAACATCTCAGTCCAAACATATTATCCCAATCGGTACAAAAGCTGGTTGGACAAAACCATCTACAGGTTATACCTTTCACACTGTCCAAAAAAATTGTGAGACCCTGATCGATCAACTTCAAAAGGGCGAGAACCTTCGAATAGAAGGAAGGCACAAGCGTTTTAAATTTTACGACAATATTCTATTGAATATTGCTCATAAATGGCCTAATCGTCTAAAAGAAGTATTTGATGATTTATTCAAGCGAAACTCACCGGACCAAGTATTCCAATTTCTAGGAGAGTCTACCAGTCTTTCCCAGGAAATTCGAATTTTATCCAGACTCCGATTCGGAATATTTCTCAAAAGCCTATTCTCCTATGAGAGGCATTAGTATCATAGCTAAGGGATCTGCTCTAATAATTGCAATTGCCTATTGCATTTTTGGGTTTGACTATCCATTGTTGGATTACAGCCTTTTTGGTTTAGTGTTACTTACAGTTGGAATCCCGCATGGAGCCATTGATCACCTCACTTCGAATCCGCACACAACCAAATCAACCTTAATCCCTTTCCTCATTCAATATATATTTATGATCGTCATTTACACGATCATTTGGTATTTCATCCCTGTTCTGGCACTGGGACTCTTTCTTTTAATGTCTGCATATCATTTCGGTCAAACTCACTTTTTGGGCCGAATGGAAAAGAACACATTTAGAGCAGCCCTACTATACTCAGCAAGGGGAGCATTTTGTTTACTTGTAATTATTTTTGGGAGCTTTGAGGACTCAAGGGCAATCTTATCCCAAATCATTGATATAAGCCCTGTGTTTGAATATCAATGGATTATCCTAGGAGGCTTATTGTTACTTTCTATAGCTCTACAGCTGCTTAATCATATCCATTTTTCTTTCAATGACATTTTGGAATTAACACTATTACCTGTCCTTCTATATCTGACACCACTCGCTATAAGCTTTATCCTATATTTTGGTTTTTGGCACTCCATACCAAGTATGATCGCCGAATACCGCTATCTAAAACAGTACCCTTGCTGCCGGAGCTTTGGTGCTTTCATTAAGCAACTTCTACCATTCACGGGGATTAGCCTCCTTGGAATCTCAATGATTCTTTGGATCGGACTAAACTACTTCTCAAGTGAGGATTTGGTTCTACTCTTCTTTGTGCTGATTTCCCTGATATCCTTCCCGCATATCCTTTATATGGACAGCTTCATTAAAAAAAGGGTTAATACTGGTCAGAGCTGAGCATTACTAAGGTACAGGCATTAAGAACCTCTATACCTGATTTTTTTGCACGCTCAAACAATCTAAAGTTCTCAGCTCCAGGATTGAAGATGATTCTTTTGGGCTCAAGTGATAATAAATAATCTTCCCATTTCTCCTGATGAAATGCATTAAGGTAAAGGGTGATGGTATGGATATCATCCAGCTTTGGCTTCGATCTCAAATCCAGAATCTCCTCTCCTAGCACTTCTCCTTTCTTTATTGATATGGGAATAAAAGGAACGCTCTTCCTATTTAGGAATTCTGCGGCAGTGTAAGCATATCGTGTAGGATTGGTAGTAGCACCAACAATAAGGGTCTTATCCTTCATTCTTCCTCTCAAAGTGTCTATCCCGCTCAAAAGTATCCATATGCCTGTGCTTTTTTGTCGGATAGATATCATCCAATTGGATCATGATTCCTGTCTCCTCCACTTCACCAAATTCATTATTGATAGCGGTTCCAAAGGTCATCATGCTAGGAGACAGATTCATGTAAGTATTGATTAGAGGAGGGATGTTTTCACCTGCTGCACGTACTTCTGTATTCAATAACTTATAACCCGTTTTGTAATCCAATCCAACGAAGGGATTATCTTTTGTATGAAGATCTGTCTTATACCCCAATTGGATCTCCTTCTTTGGAGTGACCAAACCTTCTTTATCAGGAAAATAGTGATTCATAAAAATCAGCAACAAATCCCTGGCCCCTTCATCGAAATGAGGGTACATGGTAACTTTTCCAAATAGATATTTTATTTCTGGATTTAAGAGCACGAAAGCTCCTAATCCATCCCAAAGGTTATCCAGGCTAAAAATTCCCTTTCTATTATCTATGCTCGGCTGATACTTAGGCTGAACAAAAGACCTCCCTAATTCAATGGTATTTGGAATGTAATTCGATACAAAGTCATCCGAAAAATCAAAAAGATGGGTTGTTGATAAGTTCAAGCTACCATCTGCTTGGATTGCATTTTTACAAACAATCAGTCGATAACCCGCTACAATCTCTTCATCTTCTGGATTCCAGGTAATCAATTGCTCGTAGCAATTTTCGCATGTGTCGTTATCATCCAAATCTAGGGCCAATCCGGTTCCTCCACCTGCAGCCCTGAAAGTCAATTCTCTCAGTCGACCTATTTCCTTCACCACATTCGGCGCATTGTGGTAATTCACGAGATAAACCAGATTATCCCCATTATTTGTGTGTCGTAGAAATCTATCTAAGTTCAGCTCCTTTTTAAGAACTTCTTTAGAGATTGGTTCTATGAGATCCTGGTATTCCATTATGCAGATTCTCCCATTTTATAAACCACTTCTTTCATATGATCTGCCCACTCACCATTGGTTTTACTTTCATCAAAATAGGTGTAAGGCTTTGGCTCTCCTAACGTAATGGTGATTTTATTACCCCTTTGCTTATACATTTCATCTGCCAAATAAAACATCTCAAGGTTTGCCTTTACCCCAAAACGCTTTCTCCATCTACCCAAATTATAAAAGAATGAGGAATTATTACCCGAGACAAAACATGGAATGACATTTTTTTTATACTTCTTCGACTTGGCGACAAAGCTCTTTTTCCACTGCAAATCGCGAATTACACCCTTATCCCCTTTTCGAGAAACTAAGCCCGCCGGGAAAATCAAAACCACAAAATCTTTTTGGTAGACCTCATCAATCGATTCAAGTGCACTATTCGAATTCTTCCCAAATTTATTTACTGGGACAAAGTGAGGCTGGAAGTTATTGAACTGCATCAGCAAGTCATTTACCAGGAACCGGAAGTCAGGACGTATTTTCCCTATAGCATACATAAGTGCTACTCCGTCTAAGGCTCCTAAGGGATGGTTAGAAGTAATAACTACACCCCCCTCTTCTGGGATATATTCTGCACCCTTGAGTTCTACCTCCAACTCAAAAACATCAATTACAGCGTTTACAAAATCTAAACCCTTGTAGACATGGATCTTTTCCATTTTGTCATTGATCCACTGCTCATGAGTCACTCGTTTGATATAATTAAGCACAAAACCTGGCATCCATTTTAGCAGCGCAGGATTCTTAGATTTTATTGCTTTCTCTATATCAATAAACTTGTCAGCCATAGTCAATTTTGACGGAATATTGTTTCCTCCAAAGACGAAAATAAGATTAATAATTAGATTTCAATTGAAGTAGTTCCATTGACATAATGCAGATAAGTTTATGTCCTTGACTCAAAACAACTTAGCTGTTTTTTCAATTTTCATCATATGAATATTCTCTTAACAGGATCCACCTCTGGCATTGGCTGGGAGACCTTTAAAGACCTCTGGAAAGAAGGTCATCAAATGTTACTACCTGTTCGTAATATGGAAAAAGCAAAGGGCATGCTTGAACAATTTGGAGCAAAGGAAAGGGTGGTTCTTTTTGAAATGGACCTTTCCAGCTTAAAATCAGTAGATGATGCCGTCAGCGAGATGGCATCCCGATTTGAGAGCCTAGATATTATCATCTGCAATGCTGGAGGAATGTATAAGCCCACAGAAAAGAGTATTGATAAAATTGATTTAAGCTTTTCTGTCAATCACCTTGGACATTACGCATTGGTGGAGCGACTCATTTCTAAACTTGTAAAACTACCAAAGCGAGTTATTTCCGTTAGCTCTGAAGCTCACAGAATCTCTAAAGTTAATTCTGATGACCTTGGCCTTTCGAAATCAAGTACTTCCTTCTCTTCCTATGCCAACGTCAAACTATACAACATCCTATTTACCAAGAGCTTAAAAGCTAAGTACGGGGAGGCTGGATTAGAAGCATATGCATTACACCCTGGTGCGGTAAGAACCTCATTTGGAAGTGAGTCAGGAGGATTTGAAAAAGCTATAATAGAAGTTTCAAAGCTTTTTTTCATCTCACCCAAAAAAGGAGCACAAACAACTCTCTACTTATGTAAAACCCAATCCAAGAGTTTGGTGAACGGTGGATACTATAAGAATCGAAAACTAAAAAGCAGTTCAGGCTTATCTATGGATAGTCAGCTCGCTCAAAAACTCTGGGAATTCAGTGAAAAAGAAGTCGAGAGAATTCTAGGATGAGACTATTATTTTGAATCTTTGTAAGGCTCTTTGGGATACTTAGCCCTAGTGAGTAAATATTGACCTTAATTCAAATGAACCCAAGACAACTCTTCCTGCAGCATCTGGCCCAGACTACAGATTTCCCTCTTTTGATTGAGATCGAAAAAGCTGAAGGGGTATACATGTATGGTCCAAATGGTGAGAAATACCTTGACCTAATCTCCGGAATTGGAGTGAGTAATGTTGGACACAGACACCCTAAGGTGGTGGAGGCTACCAAAGCTCAACTGGATCAATACATGCACTTAATGGTCTACGGAGAGTATGTCCAGAGTCCTCAGGCTAAACTTGCAGAAGCCTTGGTGAAGACATTACCCTCCAGTCTTGACAATGTTTATCTCATGAATAGTGGCTCCGAAGCCATCGAGGGAGCGATTAAGCTTGCCAAGAGGTATACAGGAAAGCCAAATATTATTTCATGTGTAGATGCCTATCATGGAAGTAGTCATGGAGCATTAAGTGTTGGAGGAAATGAGACATTCAAACGGGCATATCGCCCTTTGGTACCTGGTGTAAATCATATTGTGTATGGAGGTTTTGCTGATCTCCAAAAAATAGATCATGATACGGCGGCAGTACTAATCGAGACAATACAAGGTGAGGCTGGAATTAGAGTAGCTTGTAGTAACTATTTCCAAGCACTGAAAAAACGTTGTGAAGAAACTGGGACTCTTCTTATCTGTGATGAAATCCAGTGTGGATTTGGTAGAACAGGGAAATTCTGGGCTTTTCAGCATTTCGGAATTGAACCTGATATAGTATGTTGCGCTAAGGGAATGGGTGGTGGTATGCCCATTGGCGCCTTCATAGCTAATAATAAGATCATGCAATCTTTTGCGAACAACCCACTGCTTGGACATATCACCACGTTCGGTGGACACCCAGTTAGCTGTGTTGCATCCTTAGCGACAATTGAAATTCTTCAAGAAGAAAACCTCATCGAAAAAGTAGAGTCAAAAGCAGAATTATTCAAATCTCTACTTGTCCATCCTGCAATCAAAGGCATAAGGAACAAAGGTTTGATGATGGCTATAGAGTTTGAATCCTTCGATGTCTTAAAGCCTATTATCGACACAGGAATTGATTTGGGAGTCATAACTGATTGGTTCCTTTTCTGTGACGATTCGATGCGTATTGCTCCTCCCTTAACTATATCAGAAGAAGAAATAAAAGAGGCCTGCGAAGTAATTCTTAAGGCAATTAATACTCATATAACATACTGATTTTCATTTATTTGAAAATAGTAATTAAAAATATCACTTAATGAAAAAATTGATCATTGGGTTAGGTTCACTTTTCCTGATCCTAATAATCCTACTTCTCGGATTCATTTCTTATCACACTCCTCAATACAAAGGTGAATTAACCTTGGATAATCTTTCCAGCGAGGTGGAAGTCTTATTCGACGAATATGGAGTCCCGCACATATACGCCGAATCAGAAGAAGATGCGTACCGAGCATTAGGATATGTTCATGCTCAGGACAGACTGTTTCAATTAGAAATGATGCGAAGAGTAGGAACCGGGACTTTAGCTGAAATGCTTGGACCTGAATTAGTGGATATAGATAAGTTTTTCAGAACCCTTGGTATTCCATCCCAGTCTGCAAGAAGTACAGAATCATGGACCCAGGAGGCTGATTCCCCCTGGAAAAAATCGACTATGGCTTATATCGATGGGGTAAACCAATTTATTAAAGAAGGGGCGCTGCCGCCTGAGTACAGTCTGCTTCAGCATTCCCCAAGAGAATTCACGGTTAATGACATACATGCAATTACGGGTTATATGGCCTTTTCATTCGCTATGGCCATTAAAACGGATCCTATTCTCACGAAGATTTCCCGAGAGCTAGGTCCTGAATATTTAAAGAGTCTTTCAATAAACACTCTACCTGAACATATCTTCATCCCCAATTTTTATCCAAAGGCCGATAATTCAACTGATCAGGAATCCACTCTGGCACTTTTGGATAAACTTCCTGTGCCATTGCTAAAAGGATCAAATGCATGGGTCATTTCAGGAGATAAAACTGAAAACGGAAAAGTTCTTTTTGCGAATGACACGCATATAGGATTTGCATCTCCTTCTGTGTGGTACGAAGCTCATCTGGAATACCCTGGATTTTCATACTATGGAAACCACCTGGCAGGAATGCCTTTTGGTCTAGTGGGACATAATGATTTTCAAAGCCTCGGTCTCACCATGTTTGAAAATGATGATCAGGACTTTTTTGAGGAAACTGTAAATCCTCAGAATCCCGATGAAATAATTATTGGAGACAGCACCTCTCCCATCTCCCGTAGAACTGAAATCATCAAGGTCAAAGGAGAAGCAGATGTTGAATTGGAAATTGCGGAGACAATTCATGGCCCGATAGTCAACTCTGTTATTCCAGAGATTGCGGAGGTCACGGATAAACCGGTCGCTTCCTGGTGGGTCTATCTTCAAGAACCATCTAAGGCAATTGAAGCTACCTATAAGATGAATCATGCACGGTCTATTCAAGAAGTGGCAGAAGCCGCTGAATTGATTCATGCACCGGGCTTGAATATTATGTATGGAGACGCCGATGGAAATATTGGATGGTGGGCAGCTGCTCGACTTCCAGACCGTA
>CAZLUY010000344.1:0-2549 GCA_964562785.1 uncultured Limnohabitans sp.
CCTCCAAATGTCTGTCCAGCAGATCCATTAAAATTGAAGTTTATGGTAGAATCTGGTAATCCAGGACTACCATATACCTTGGAGATTTCGTTGGATAGCATGGCCCCTACCGATCTGTCAGTATTCTTGATCGGGAATTTGGCTTCTACTTTTGTTGCTTGCTCAAGAGCAGGCATAGCAGCCAGAATCAAATCTCGATCTAGTACTTTTTTAAGTTCGAAATCCTGATCAATCTGCTTATGAATACCTACATGATCAGGCACCTCTACCTTATGGAAGACCGGACTTAAATCTACCTTATTCCACTTCCAATGGTTCAGATGTCCTGTGGATTGAAGGATATTGCTTTGCCCAACCATTTCATCAATGGTTCTGAAGCCAAGTGAAGCCATTATTTCCCTAAGGTCTTCAACTAAGAAGTTGAAGAAATTTACCACGTGATCAGGATCACCTGTGAATAGCTTTCTCAGCTCTTCGTTTTGTGTTGCAATCCCCACTGGACAAGTGTTCAGGTGGCATTTCCTCATCATGATACATCCTTCAACTACTAATGCAGCCGTAGAAATTCCCCATTCCTCTGCACCAAGAAGAGTTGCAATTGCTAAGTCTCTTCCCGTACGAATTTGTCCATCCGTCTGAAGAACAACTCTGCTTCGCAAGTTATTTTTTACCAAGGTCTGATGCGCTTCTGAAAGGCCAAGTTCCCAAGGCAAACCAGCATGTCTGATGGAACTAAGAGGTGATGCACCCGTTCCTCCATCGGCACCGGAAATCAGGATTACATCGGCCATGGCTTTAGCCACACCCGCTGCAACTGTACCAACTCCCGCTTGCGATACAAGCTTTACATTGATTCTTGCTCTTCGATTCGCGTTTTTGAGGTCATAAATGAGCTGGGCCAAATCCTCAATAGAGTAAATGTCATGATGTGGTGGAGGAGAAATTAGCCCTACTCCTGGAGTAGAGTGGCGAACCCGTCCAATCCAGTCATCGACTTTATGACCAGGCAATTGTCCTCCTTCTCCCGGTTTGGCTCCCTGGGCCATTTTAATCTGGATTTCATCGGCATTGCTGAGGTAATTACTCGTTACGCCAAATCTACCTGATGCGACTTGTTTAATTGCCGATCTCTCCCAATCTCCATTCTCCTTTCTTGTGAATCGGATTTCGTCCTCTCCGCCTTCTCCGGAGTTACTCTTGGCACCAATTCTATTCATTGCAATCGCAAGCGTAGAATGGGCTTCATGCGAAATTGATCCAAAGGACATGGCCCCCGTAGCAAATCTCTTCATGATTTTGCTTGCTGGCTCAACTTCCTCAATCGGAATACTTATTCGCTTTTTAAACTCGAATAGCCCTCTGAGTGTCAAAGCATCCTTGGATTGCTTATTTACCTTGTCAGCGAACTTCTTATACAGCTTATAATCACCAAGCCGTGTTGATTTTTGAAGTAGGTGGATTGTCTCAGGGTTGAAAAGGTGCTTTTCTCCACGTCTTTTCCATTGGTAAACTCCACCAGTTTCAAGAACAGGACTTTTTGTTCCATAGGCGGTTCGGTGTCTAACCAAAACTTCCTCCGCTAAATCATCGAATGAAATTCCACTAATTCGTGAGATAGTTCCCCTAAAGCATCTGTCGATCACCTCTGGACCTAGCCCCAGGGCTTCGAAAATTTGTGCTCCTTGATAAGACTGTAGGGTACTGATTCCCATTTTTGAAAGAACCTTCAGTAAACCCTTTCCAATGGCTGTTTGGTAATTCTGGAAGAGTTCCTTTCTTTCTTTGACATTGGGAATTCTTCCATTTTCGAACCCATCAACCAATGATTCAAGTGCCAAATATGGATTTATTGCAGATGCACCATATCCAACTGCTGTTGCAAAGTGATGGGTCTCTCTGATATCTCCAGCTTCTAAAACTAAGCCTGCGCGAGTCCTTAGCTTCTTACGTACCAAATGATGGTGGACGGCTCCAATCGCCAATAAAGAAGGAATTGGGGCCTTGGTTTCATCACTATTTCTATCGCTGATGATAAGAATATTCTTACCCTCATTTATAGCCTCCACGGCATTATTACAAAGTTCGTCTAGCGCCTCGAGCAGACGTCCCGGTTGCTGATCCGTCTTGAAATGCGAGTAAAGCTTCTTGGACCGGTATCCCAGATGCTCCATCTGTTGGATCTTTTCCAAATCGCCGTTAACAAAAACCGGTTGAGAGATGTGAATCTGCTTGGTATGCTGGGGGCTTTCATCCAGAATATTGTGACCCTCACCTATTCTTGTGAATAATGACATCACCAATCGTTCCCGGATTGGGTCAATTGGAGGATTACTCACCTGAGCAAATAGTTGCTTAAAGTAATTAGCAATATGCTGACTCTGCTTAGAAAGCACGGCTAGTGGTGTATCAGCTCCCATGGAACCAATAGGTTCATATCCTGTGGTGCCCATTGGCTCGAGAATGAGCTTAATTTCTTCACTCGTATACCCGAAAATCTTCTGAGATTTTTGAATATCCTTCGTGGAGTAAGGGTGTGTTAAAGTCTCAGG
>CAZLUY010000345.1:0-2484 GCA_964562785.1 uncultured Limnohabitans sp.
GATGTGGTGAACCATTTATGTCCATTGATTTCATACTCATTTCCTACCTTTTTTGCGGTAGTAGACATATGTATGGGATTGCTTCCTGCATGCATAGGTTCAGTCATAGCGAAGCAACTCCTGATCTCGCCCATTTGAAGAGGTTCAAGAAATTTTTCCTTTTGATTCTTTGACCCAAAGAGATGAAGGAGCTCCATGTTACCTATATCCGGAGCATTACAATTGAATACATAATGTCCCAGTGGGCTTTGTCCTAGAATTTCAGAGATCTGAGCAAATTCAATTAAATCAAGCCCTAGTCCACCTTCTTCCTTTGAAAGGTGAGGAGCAAATAAACCTTTGACCTTGGCCTTCTCCCTAAGCTCGTTTAAGAAAGGCTCTGACTTAAAAAATGGGGTTGAAACAAGCTCGAGATCCTTTGGGAAAACGTGCTCTTCTAGAAAAATTTGATATTCCTTTTTTAGCTGATCAATCGAATCTCGATTTCCAATTTCTTTTGACATAAGGATGATTAAATAGTGAATCCTCCATCGGCCGTAAATACAGAGCCTGTTGTGTAAGCGGATGCTGGAGAAGCAAGGAATAGAGCCATGGCACCGATTTCCTCTGGGGTTCCCACTCGCTTTATCGGGAGCTTTTTCATCATCATGGCCATTATCTTATCGTTAGACCATAACGCTTCAGAGAATTTGGTTTGGATTAATCCTGGGCAAATGGCATTCACCCGGATTTTAGATTCTCCCCATTCTTTCGCAAAAACCTTGGTTAAAGATATCAAAGCCGCTTTGCTAACGCTATATATTCCGAGGCCTAGCTCAGGAGAAACTCCACCAATGGAGCTGACATTAATCACCGATGGGGAACTTGCCTGAATTAAATGAGGGAAGCATAGTTTGCTTAGTTCGAAAGGTGCCTTCACATTGACATCCATAATTTTGTCGAATGCGGACACATCCGTATGATGAATTGGCCCAAAAACTGGGTTTGCGGCGGCATTATTCACTAGGATATCTATGCCTCCAAAATGATCAATAGTCTTATCCACCAAAGTCTTAAGCTCATCCATATTTCCAACATTGCAGGCGATTCCGACAGTGGTGTAGCCACGAGCATTGAGGGCTGAGGATTGCTTATCCAACTCTTCCTGTTTTCTGCTACTCAAAACTACTTTTGCTCCAGCTGCCGCATAAATTTCAGCAATGCTGAGTCCTATTCCTTTGCTCGCGCCTGTGATCAGCGCAACCTTTCCATCCAAGGAAAAAAGTGATGATAAATCCATTAAAATTTACTTAACAATGTTACCTATTCAAGATAGAAAAAAATACTTCGGTCGGGTGGAATGGGAGTGAAAATATATCCATAGTTTTATCATATCGATTCGTGATATAATTAAACCCAAAGAATAGAATGAAAGAAGTAATTTTTGAAAAGACCGGTGTGCCTCAGGATGTGTTGAAAATAGTAGAGTCTGAGAAGCCAGACCCAAAGCCCAATGAAGCTTTAATTCGAGTAACTGCGAGGAACATAAACCCCTCGGACATCATGTTTATTAGAGGGATGTATGGTATTACTCCTCGGCTTCCGAGTAGTGCTGGGTTTGAAGCAAGTGGCGTGGTTGAAAAAGGGGATGAACAAGGAATGGTCAAGGAAGGGACTCGGGTCATGTTTACTGCCATAGGTACTTGGAAGGAATATGTTTGTGTTCCTGCTGCCATGGTTATTCCTGTTCCCGAACCTATGACAGATGAGGTAGCTTGCCAAGCCTTTGTAAACCCTATGACCGCATTTGCTATGGTTGAGACATCTGGCTTGAAATCTGGAGATTGGTTAATGATCACTGCTGGCGCTTCCGCATTTGGGAAATTTGCTCTTCAAATGGCTAAAGCCAAAGGGATTAAGGTTGCATGTACCGTTAGACATGATTCACAAAAAGAATTACTTGCAAGTTTAGGAGCTGATTTGGTAATAAATTCTGAAACTGAAAGAGTGCAGAAAGTAGTGATGGAGAAGACCGACGGTGGAGTGGCTGTGGTCTTTGATGCTGTAGGAGGAGTACTGGGAGCCAGAGCTCTTGCAAGTTTAAAAGCAGGTGGAAAGCTGATGGCTTTTGGTTCACTAAGTTTGGATAATATTCCTGTGAATAGTGGCCTTTTGATTTTTAAGGGATTGACAATTGAAGGCTTTTGGCTGACCACTTATATGGAGAATTTGTCCGATGCAGAAAGAATGGCGGCTTTCAAACAAGTGTTTGGTTTCCTTATGAAGAACGCTGACAAGGTGGATGTTGCTCAAAAGTTTTCATTAGAAGAGTTTCGTGAGGCAATAGACGCATTCGAAGCAGCTGGGCGCAATGGCAAAATTCTATTGATGAGTTAAGAATTGACTAAAAAAGGTTCTACTTCAATAAAGGATTAGCCATCTTTGTACTCGAATTAATTAAGCAAGGAAATGGATCTGGATAAACTGGATAAAGAACTAACCGAG
>CAZLUY010000346.1:0-2700 GCA_964562785.1 uncultured Limnohabitans sp.
CCGACTGGTTCCTTGCTGGTTAGCCAGTCCAGAAACCGTCTCTGCTTTATTTCCAGTAAAGGAATCTTTCGATTTGGTCATTTTTGATGAAGCATCGCAATGTCAAGTAGAGCGAGGTTTACCGGGAATGCTCAGGGGAAATCAAATTGTCATCGCCGGTGATTCCATGCAACTTCCACCTTCCGATTTTTACAAAGCAAGCTGGCAAGATGATGACGAAGGAATTGAGTACGAATCAGAATCGATTCTAGAGTTGTCAAGGAGTTACTTTGACTTTATTCGGTTAAAGGGGCACTACAGATCTGAAAACCCCTCACTAATTCATTTTTCTAATAATCAATTCTATGACTCTCATTTAGAATGTCTTCCTAAATTAAAAACTATGCTGACGAATGATCCGGCTTTTACCTGGACTAAGGTGGAGGGAATATGGGATCAACAGAGAAATAAGAGTGAGGCGGAGGAGGTAGTAACCAAGGTTGGAGCAATTAACGAGAAAGCTCCTAATGCAAGGATTGGAGTGGTCACTTCTAATTATTTTCAAATGGAATTGATTTCCGAATTGCTGTGGACTGCCGGATTAACAAGAGACGATTTAAAGGTCAGGAACATTGAAAATGTCCAGGGAGATGAATTTGATGAAGTCATTATATCTCTGGGTTATGCAGCAAATCGGGATGGAAAGCTTACAACCAATTTTGGCTTACTATCTAAATCAGGAGGATCAAGAAGATTGAATGTTGCTGTGAGTAGGGCTCGAAAAAAGATTCACATTATCACAAGTTTCAATCCAGAGGAGTTTCGTCCCAAGCAGCTGGAAAATGAGGGTATAAGGTTATTGCGTGAGTATTTCTTGTTTGCCCGAGAGCAAAGTATCTCTCCCAAGATTCCGAGCCCCGTGATCAATCCTACCAGAGAATTCTCTAATACATTGCGTAATAAGTTGATTGAGTCCGAAAGTGATTACGACCAAGATATTCCGAGTTCATTAATGGATTTAATCCTGAGTAAATCGGATCAAGAGTCCTTGGCAATATTGACTGATGATCAAAGATTTTTCAATGCATCATCCGCAAAAGCAGCACTTGCCTATCATCCGATTCTATTAAGAAGTAAAGGCTGGCAGTACCAAATGAAATGGAGTCGAGAGCAGTTATGGCCTTAAGAGATCAAGAAGCAGCAGGTTGAGAATTAGGTTTGCTAGATTCTTCCGGTTTGGATCCAGCGCTTCTTAGGTTGACAAGTTTATTTAAAACATCGAACCAGAACGGTGCACCAATTATTCCAGCAATAATTGATAGAAAAAGTCCGAGAAATTTATTCATGATATCTGAACCTGAAGTATTTCCTGAATCCTCAGACCAACCAAATGGAATTTTCGCTTCCTCCATTTTCTTCTCAATGATTTTCAACTCTTTTATTCCTTCTTCTAATTCCTTAGGTAACTTCCCTTTTGCTAACGAATCTTCACTTGCATAAATACTATCCGGATCGAGGTCATGAATATTCTCTGAAATTCTATCTGCGAGGGCAGCAGTTTCAGCAGGGTGGTCATACAAGTATTTGATTATTTTAAGACTATCTATATTGAAAAGAGTAACGACAATGATTGAAATGAAAAAGAGAAATTTTTGAGTATTCTTTTTGTAGGTCCCTCCAATTCTTTTCATACAGTCATCGAACCACCCCTCAATACCACTTCGAAGATCAGTAAGTCCATTTTTCGCCTCGGATGAAGTTTGTAACAATTGCCTTTTTAAATCTTTCGGTAGGTCAGAGCTTTTGATTGATTCTTGGATGGACTCAAAAGTATAAGGAGAGTCCGTCTCATTAACTAAATCAAGTAGAACCCCTGAAAAAACCTTTGTAGGGATGTAGCTAGCTTTTCTTCCTTCTTTGGTTAATCCATCAATTAGCCTGTGTTCAAGAAATTTTTCGCCTAGCCCATTTTCCTTGAAAGCACTCTTGAGCCAGCTCTCTAGGTTTTTTGCTCGCATATCGAATAATTGAGCTAAAAGTTCATGAATAGTAGAACAAGCGAGGGCAAGTAAAAAGTAGATGAAAATTAATCCTATGACGAGGTTGAGAATCGCTGAAAAGTCCATAAAAAAAGAGTTAGTGAAAAAGTAACGACTAACTCTATAATACTTATTATTTGATTGAAAATCAATCAGTTGTCAGGTTCTTTTGGTTATATGTATCCAACAATTTTATAGACGGTGATTCCTATCCACTCCTTCATCAATTTATGCCAAAAGGTAAGAGAGTCTGCACTCGGAAATAGCAAAGCTGGGATATCATATTTGGTATCGTATGAGTAATAGTCTGTGGGGAAAGTTTCTGTGTTCAACCCTGCCTTATCAAAACATCCCTTCGCCCGATACATATGGAAGGCAGAAGTGATCAAGAGAAATTCCTGTTTGGTATTGATTCCTCTATTACCCAAAAACTCCTTGGTGAACTGGGCGTTTTGAGCTGTGTTTTTACTTTTATTCTCAATCATGATATCCTCTGATGGCATTCCGGTCATCTCAAGAAATCGTTGGAGCAGCTCGGCTTCGCTTTGAGGATTCACTGGATTCAAGCCCTGTCCACCTGTAATGAGAATCTTTTTGATTTTACCCATCCTATATAGTTGAAGAGCATGAGTAATTCGATCTGCACCTTTATTGAAGAAAGTGCGGTCATAGGCAGTTTTGC
>CAZLUY010000347.1:0-4670 GCA_964562785.1 uncultured Limnohabitans sp.
GATAGGAGAATTAAGGAGGATAGGCTTTCAGAGCTTTTCTTTTACCGTCATGTGAGTGGGAGAGACACAATTTTTGAAGGTATCAAAAGAATTCTTCCAGGGTATTATCAGGTCTGGCAAAATGGTGAGTTTCAAAATGAGGTCAGATGGTATCATTTAGGCGAAGAAGCTAAAAGTCATGAAAAAATCTCCAACCCATTGGAATGGTACGAGGAGACCTTTCTGGACTCTGTAAAGCTTAGGATGATCTCAGATGTGCCAGTTGGGACCATGTTGAGTGGAGGTCTGGATAGTACAGGAGTTCTCTTTGCACAACACAATCAGGGGTTCAATGATATCAGCACCTGGAACTTGAGATTCCCGGGATTTGAGAAGGATGAGTCCTCATTAGCCGAGCAAATTTCAAATGATTATGGAGTCGGATATAATGGCTATGAGTTCATCGGAAGTAATCTGGTCGGATTACTGGATGAGTCCATCCGAATAAATGATGAACCCTTGATGCATTTCACGGATGCCTTGCTACTTGGCTTGTCTATTGAAGCAAAGAAAAAGGTAACGGTACTTCATACGGGTGAGGGGGCGGATGAGATCATGGCGGGATATGTGAGATATAAGATCTTTGGAAATGATCTCCGGTATAATGCACTACATCTACTGAATTATATTCCTGAAAAATGGCTTTCTATGGAGAGATTGAGAAAGCTAAAGAGATATTTGGCATCAGGAAATCCTGAATTCCATATTCTAACAAATGCCAACGAATATTTCCTTGGAGATATCAAAAAGATGGGTCTCGAACACCTTGATATCTTGCCTCAATACCGGGTTGAAATCCTTGATGAAGCCAAAAAATATTATCCTAATAATCGATTAAGGCAATTGCTTTACCTGGAGAATCATACCCATCTAAGTTCTTTGAATGACAAAAATGATAGAACAACCATGGGAGGATCCATTGAGTGTAGAGAGCCTTTCCTTGATTACAGACTGGTGACAGGGATTGCATCACTTCCAAATCAGTATTTTTCTACTAAAGGGAAGGGGAAATATCTTGCCATGAATACCATCGGTAAAAAACTTCCCGAGTACATTCAGAAACATGAAAAGATTGGCTTGGCTATTCCATGGAATGAGTACATGCTCAACCTACCAGAGTTAAGAGACCATTTAGAGAGTATGCATGAAAGTGACTTGTTTCAAATGAGCTGGTTGAAATACGTGGATGTCAAACAAATCGTAAAAGAGTTTAAGGAGAATCCGGTAAAAAACTACACTTTTATTAGACAATTGTTTTTTAACTCTTATTGGTATAAGAGGACTTTTGAAAACTAATGGTTTTATCTAATCTCATCATATTTCTGAGCTTGTTATTGGTCGGTTTGATCTATCATCGCTTGGCCAATAGACTAGGGATAGTGGATAAACCCAACAATAGAAGTTCGCATACTCATGTTACTGTTAGGGGTGGAGGAATCATATTTCCTATAGCGGCCCTGATTTGGTGGTTTACCAATGACTACCAGAATACATGGATGATTATCGGATTACTCTGGGTAGCCACTGTCTCCATGTTGGATGATATTTATAGCCTTTCCGGAAGGCTTAGAATGGGCGTACAATTTATAGGTATCTCCATGGCATTTTATGATTTGGATCTTTTCAATCAAATGCCACCTTGGAGCTTACCAATACTATATTTTATTGCTTTAGGGATTCTAAATGCCATCAACTTTATGGATGGTATTAATGGGATTTCTGGCCTTTATGCTGCGGTATTCTTTGCAAGCATCATGGCAGTGAATATTTATCTCCCAATTTTCAACGTCAGCCTACCTGAGTATCAAATTTTAGCCATTTCCGTCTTCCTTATCTTCAATTTGAGAAGAAAGGCGATCATGTTTGCAGGAGATATTGGAAGTATTTCTCTCGCTTATTTGATGATATACTATTTGACTCAATGGTACCTTGAGGCGGGGGATTGGACCATCATTCTCTTCTTAATGATATACGGGGTGGATGCCTTTTTGACTTTGGCAAATAGACTTAAGGATGGTGAAGATTTAGGCGAACCACACCGCAAGCATTTTTATCAGATATTGGTAAACCAGGCGGGGGCATCACATGTCTTAGTGGCCTTGTCCTATGCGATTATTCAGCTATTGATTAACCTAGTTTTCTTTATTCTTCCCCAATCGACCCCAAGTCCATATCTCGCATCAATAATCTTGGTTGTTACTGGTGTCGTCTATGTTTTCGCCAAGCGACTTGTGAAAAAGAAATATGCCGTCGAATAAATGAAGATTAGGCTTTTAAACATCTCAAATTTTTATTCTAGCTATTACTTGCTTGCTCTGAGCAAAGTTGGTGATCTCCATTATTCTCCAGATCCACGCTTTAGGAAGTTCGATAATCGCGGCTTTGTCATTTTTGAAGTGAATGGCAAGATTGGAGTAGTTGACAACCATGATCCTGTAGGGGTAGATGGTGAGTTGTACGAGGTGTGTGATTTTTACTTTGCTACCAATAAGCTATTGGATAAGGAGGATTATAATCAGAGCAAGGTAAAGCCGATTTACCCACATTACCCTGTCAATATTCTTCCTTTATATTTTCGACTCTACAAATTTCACTTGATCAGCCACCTTAAACCAAAAGATTTGGCGAGAGAGGTATATGTGCTTCGTTCAAGGCCGAAGTATAAGAGTGAACCAAGCTCTAATTATTCATTTGGGAATTATGTCTTCTTTTCTGGCAGTACCTGGAAAAAAGAACCCTGGGCCAATGAGTTGAGAGCAAAGTTTATTCGGGCCTGTAAAAAAAATAATAAGATAGATTTCGAGGGAGGTTTTATCCCGAGATCAGATGGCAATAATTTTGGCTATGATGAGGAACTGAATACTAGGAAATATGGGCCAGTTGAGTTTTCGCGGCTAAGCGCTAAATCTTTGATCTCCCTGAATAATCCAGCAGTATTGGGAGCGGTAAGCTGGAGATTAGCTGAATACTTGAACAGTTCTTCTTTTGTATTATCCTTTCCCTTTCATATTGACTTACCTTCTGAGCCTGAAGATAAAGAGGAGATAAGCTACATGGATGATATTGAGAAATTTGATGAGGTTATTGAGGAGATAGTAAGCAATCCAGCACTCCATGAAAAAGTGGCTAAAGGAGGAAAGTCCTACTTTGAAAAGTATTGCACTCCAGAAGCCCAAGGGGAATATATTTTATCCTTCTTTTAACCCTAAAATGACTGAATAAAAAAGGCCTGAGGACACCTCAGGCTTTTTTAATTTCCCGCCTCAGCGGGATTCTAACTTAACACTGTTAAAATTCCTGCTAATAAATGAGAAAAAAAATACCCAATACTGGGTATTTTTTGCTTGTAATAAAATCTTAGTTAATGTTTTAAGTGGTTTTCCATTGGTTATGCAGGGTAGTTCTACTTAAAATTCAGACCTAATTTTTTCTCAATCTTCATTCTAAGATTTTTTAGTAAACATTTACATCGACGGTCTCTGATTTGGCATATAAAATGTCCTTCAATGCTAGGTTTTTTATTACTTTGCAAGGATAAATCTTTGCCCAAAAAGATTTGAAAATTTCAATTACACTCACAAAAACCCTATTCCTAAAATGAAAAAAAGTCTATCGTCCTTTTCGGTAAGCAGGACTTTGATTTTTGTTCTTTCGATCACTCTTGCAATGAGTGCATGTAAGGGCAAAAAGAAGGTTGCAGAAACACCACCACCTCCACCACCTGTTGAAGAAGTTGCAGAAACACCGCCACCTCCTCCACCTGCTCCTGCACCTGAAGAAGTTGCAGCAGAAAAGTTGGAAAATGCCTTCAACCAAGTGGCTGCAGCTGGAAATGCTTCAATTGCAAATCAATCCGTTGATGAGACTTTAAGAATGTTTTCTAATCAGGAGGCTCCTGTGTTAATCGTGATCCATGAAGAGAATGGTATCAAAGATTATGATCAACCAACTACCATCAGAAAATATTTGGAGTACTTGAAAGACACAAAAAAGAACCTGAATTACATCAGTGATATACGTCTTGATGCTAACGGTAAAGTGTCTGAATTGGAACTCAGAAGAAAATAATAGCTCATTTGTAAACACAGAAAAATGAAAAATACATTAATCCTATTTGTGGGTGTGTTCTTTATTGCCCTTTCTTCGGCCTATGCACAGTCTGAGACTATAAGTCCAGCTAGAAAGCAGGCCATCGATTCACTTGCATTGGAAAAGGTAAAGGACCTTAGTCAGTATATCTCTATTATCGGTAGCAAGGAGACTCAATTCTCCGAGGCGAACAGAGTAATGGATAGAGCAGAGGAGCTTTTTGCACCAGGTGCTGAAATGGGTGTTTCCAGCATCAACTCTAATGATATCGCCTACTACAAAGTCAGAAGATACTTTGAAAGACTGATGGCTTTGAATTACGATCGAGTAAATATTACCTGGTATGACATTCAATACATTTCTGATTTGGAAAGACAGCCTGATGGAAGATACGTGGGTGTAATCACCGTCTACCACCGATTTGAAGGTACTTCCATTGAAACAGGAATGAATTACAAGGATACCACTAAGAAAGATATCACGATCTATGTGGAGAAAAAGCAAACACAAATCGCAGGACGTACCATTGATTTTTGGGACGT
>CAZLUY010000348.1:0-2784 GCA_964562785.1 uncultured Limnohabitans sp.
CAGGGGTTGGCTCAGAAAATATTCGAAAGGTTCTATTATCAATGACTCCATCAACTCCTTCGATATTTCCAATCATATCATTATTAAGGATACCCACTATCTCCCAATCCTGTCTTCTGGTGTACTGAGCAAGTCCTTGACCACCAAATAAGCCTTGCTCTTCGCCTGAAAGGCCAGCGAAGACAATGCTATGCTTGAATTCGTACTTTGATAAAACTCTGGCAGCCTCAATCGTGCCTGCCATTCCTGAAGCATTATCATTAGCTCCCGGAGCATCGATTTCATAGTTCATGGTATCAGAGGCCCGAGAGTCAATATCTCCTGACATGATCACATGCGAATTAGGATAGTCAGTACCGCGTAAAATAGCGATCACATTAACCACATAGGCATCCTTCGGGACTCTGGCATTTCCTTCTGCGGTCACGAAATCCTTCTGGTAAAATACCTCCAGACAGCCTCCACATTCCTCAGAGATTTTATCAAACTCAGCCTTAATCCATCTTCTGGCTGCACCGATTCCCCGAGTATCGGAGAGCGTATCAGAAAATGTATTCCTGGTTCCAAAACCAGCTAATCTCCTGATATCTGATTCTATTCTTTCAGAAGAGGTGTTTTGAATGATCTCATAGATTCGGGTATCCACCTGGGGTGGCGCTTGTTGACCAAAGCTGAAACCGATTAAACCAAGAAATAGTGCGGGTGTAAGGATTTTGAATAAAACTCTCATTGGGTGTATAATTTGGTCGGGAAGTTAGAAGAAGAATACCTCCCAGAGAAAGAAAAGTTTATGAATGGCTATTTAGTGGTCAACAGTCGACGGTCGTCGGTTGGCAGTTTAGCAGAGCATCAAAGTGTCCTGCCTCTGGCAGTCTTAATGTCAGTAGGTAGTCATATTACCAAGCTGCCATGCCTAAAGGCATTTTTCATCAGGCTTAAATCAGAAATGTTTCATCAGTAATGAAGCCCGGTCAAGGAGATTGAAGCAACAAATAGCCCCAGAGGGGCGAAAGCTTGATAATAGAAAAACCCAAGGCAAGTCTTAAGTCCCGTAGGACGACACGGTGCTATTCAGTTGGCAGCTGACAGAGAACCTGTAACCTGCCTTCCAAAAGAAATAGATTGCCACGCTTCGCTTGCCTGTCCGACCATCCAGGCGGGCAATGACGATAAAGAAGGAGGAAAATTTTCAAAATACTACTTCTCACCTAGCCAATCGGCCAGTAAACCTTGAAACTGATGCACCCCCTTTTCCATTTTGGGAGAGAAACGACCGGTTTTATATACTCTGGAGTTCATTCCTTTGAAAACACCTTCTACAACAAACTCATCTTCTCTCTCGACCTTGTCCAATGCTGTTCCTGCACCGGTATCTAGCTTTGATTCATCTAAGACATATGATATGAAACTGACCTTGGTACGATTCAACGCAATAGGCTTTACTACATTGATAGAGCAACCCCAAGGATAGAAGTTGAACATCATATTTGGAAAGAGCCAGAAATAATAAGCAGAAATTGCCTCCCCATAGTCCTCGTGATCTTCAGGAAGATCGAAAGTATGCTCCCCTCCTTTTGAATATCCAATTTGCACGTTCCCAAAATCGAAAAGCTCCGTCTTATACTTTCCGTAATCAAGGACAATGTTCAAGTCTTCATGTACGAAAGGAATATGGAACCCCTCCAGGTAATTATCACAATACAAAGCCCAATGTGCATTAACCAGATAATCCTTGTTTCTGCTTTTATCCTCTTTCATATCAGACAATGGCAAGAAACCAACCTTCCTATCCATCGCATCCAAAACAGATTGAAAGTCCATGCTATCTTCAAGAGCTGCGAAAATCCATGGTCCCCAAATTTTCATGGGGAAGCGATGGAGATTATCTTCCTCTCTTGGGAAATTCTCCGTTTCCTGAAACTCAGGCATATGCTGGAATTCACCCATCAAACTGAACCTCCTTGCATGATATGCGCAGGTAATGCTTCTACCTTTTTGAGCTGAATGACAAAGAATATTACCCCGATGTGTGCAGACATTGGATAGGCAGAATATCTGACCTTTATTTTGGGTTAAGAGCAAGGGTTCTTCCAAACCGAATTCTAAAAAGTTTTTTGGGACTTGTGACTTATCTAAACTCACTTCACTCGTATCACCAATCCACTGCCAGGACTTTGCAAAAACCTTATCTATGAGAGCGTCGAAAACCTCCTGAGAGCGATAAAAATCTGATGGTAATGTTTCCGCCTGTCTAATGTCCGGATCGACATGATACTTCTTCATGGAATTCGCTTATCTTTCAAATACCTAAAGTAATTATTTCACCCCAATTCATTTTTTCATTTGAAAGAAGCTTCACCCTCCAGACAGCTTGGTCTCACCACAGTTATCGCTTTGGTGGCTGGTGGCATGATAGGCTCAGGGATCTTTTACCTACCAGCGCTTCTCGCAGAATTTGGCCCGATCAGCCTCTTTGGGTGGATTTTTGCCTCAATAGGTGGCCTAACCTTAGCAAGTATTTTTGGCAAACTAAGTAAAGCTATTCCCGAGAGTGGAGGCTCCTATGCTTACACCAAAGCAGCCTTTGGAGAATATCCGGCATTTGTGGTGGCCTGGGGATATTGGCTCTCCATGTGGAGTACTAATGCCGCTATAGCACTTACATTTGCTGGTTATTTTGGAGTATTTTTCCCTGAGGTTTCGGATTCAAAATTCTTTGCCCCAACCGTTGCCCTCATCGTAATCTGGCTTCTTACAGCCATCAATAGTAAATCCATTCGGACA
>CAZLUY010000349.1:0-11038 GCA_964562785.1 uncultured Limnohabitans sp.
CAAGTCTCTACCCCTGCTCAATTCAATCCGGTTTGCCGGATGCCTCCCAAAATAATACGTCGCCAAAGCAGTGTACTTATTTCCTTCACTTATATCCACAGGCCACCATTTGCCATCAGCGTAGAACTCTGCCCAGCAGTGGTAACCATCTATTCCTCCTTCATTCCGATCAGATGGAATCGAAGCTCCAATCGCAAAACGAGCAGGAATGTCAACCGATCTGGCTAGGGAGATAAAGAAGGAATGAAATTCGGTACAATTGCCTGTTTTAGAGTCACAGGCATAATTAGAATCACCTCGCCCATAATCTCCAAACTTCATGTATCGCATATTATCTATGATATAATCGTACAAAACCCTGGCTTGAATTAGATGAGAATCATTGATCTTGTCTCCCAATTCTTCTTTGGCAATTTCTTCAAACCTTCCACCTGTCGGCATAAGCTTGGTTGAGCCTAAGTACAAATTAGGATCAGGAGCTGGAGCAGAATAAGGCCCTTTTTCCTTTCTTTTTACTCTATAGGTGAGCTGGATCTCTTCTCCAGAATTTTCTGGCCCCAAGTCAAAAAACATTAGCTGATTACCATAATTTTTATCCTTGATTTCCTTCTTACCTCCCGGTAAACTCACCTCCACCAAATCCACTTCCTGGAATTCATCCGACTCAGCAATTGGAATCCACATACTCGCTGGTCCTTCCAAATCGGGGATCTGAGCCGTGTAATAAAACTCGAATTCGTCTCTACCTTCAACTACTCCAAGGAGGGAATTATTCGACTGTTCAATGGGGACTCTGAACCAGGTTTTATCCTCTTTATTCTGTTTCCATGAATAAAATGGTTTTCCATTCAGCTTATGAAGGGTCGTCTGAGTTACGGTCATATTGCCCGGTTCTCCTTCGAGAAAAAAATCAACATCAAAGACTTCGCCGCTCTCATCCACAAGGTCTACACAAGCAAAATGCTTATTTGGGCCAAGATTGGATAAGTATTCTGTATGCACCCGAACCAGTTTCATTGACAGGTCATGCTCCTCATCTTTGACGGGGAAGAAACCATCATTCTCACTTTGAACCTCTCGAATATATGCCTTGATACCCTCCTCGATTTGGGCAATACTCACCCTTTTGGCCTTAGGCTTTTTAGCCTCCAAAATAACTTTCTCCTCCACTTTCACTTCCGGATTTTGACAAGAGAAGGTCACGGCAAGCACAACTATGACACTTATAATTAGATGGATCGAATAGTTTCTCATATCCCTAAGTTAAAATCTTCTGCAATTATTGATAGATTGAGGTAAGTGAATCTAAAAAATAAACCAAAGCCTCTTCATGGATAAACGCATTGAAATGAATCGAATTTTTCTAGCTGGCATTTCAGTTAGAACTAGTAACCGAAATGGTAAATCTCAGGAAGATTTGGGAGCGCTTTGGCAGAGATTTTACGCCGAAACTATTCCAGCTAAAATTCAAGATGCCCTTAATAGCAAAGTATATTCAGTTTACACGGATTATGAGTCGGACTATAAGGGAGACTACACCGCCTTCATTGGTCTGGAAGTACCTGGCCTTACCAGCTTACCGGAAGGTTTGGAAGGCCTAGAAATCAGCGGAGGCAAATTCATCCAAATTAAGGCTAAAGGTGAGCCCATGTCAGCTGTCCCCAAAGCCTGGGCTGACATCTGGCAGAAGGATGATGAGCTAAACCGAGCCTATAAGGCTGATTTCGAAGTCTATGATGAAAGCAGCCAGGCAGGGCCTAATTCATTGGTTAATATCTACTTATCGGTTCTTTGATATTTGGTGCAGAAATAAGTTTTTTTACCTTTCCGGGGTCTAATCCTATGTCGATTTTTTTATGAATACATATTTAAGACTCATTTTACCCCTTTCGGTAACCCTGATTCTAGTCTTTTTGAAGTTTTTCTTTCAAAATCAGTCAAAAGACTGGGAAGGCCTCCTAGCCTATCTGCCACCAATTAACACTGCGCTGATCATCTTAGGATTTACCTGGTCAGGGTTGGTTTTTATTTCCATTTTGAAGGACCTTTTTCTCAAACGATTTGATATCCATCAGGAAGATAATCTTAAGGCTAGAAAAGTCTATACACAGATCAACGTCCTTCATAAGGTGGCCAACTTCATTGTCATTGTCCTAGGGGTCGGTCTTGTTTTGGTTTCCTATGAGCCCATCCGACAATTGGGTGTGGGGTTATTTGCCTCAGCTGGCGTAGCTGGAATAATCATTGGTTTTTCAGCCCAAAAGGTCATTGGAACACTGATCGCAGGAATTCAGATAGCCATCACCCAACCTTTCCGACTGGATGATGCTGTTGTGGTAGAAGGAGAATGGGGCTGGATAGAGGAAATCAACCTAAACTATGTTGTTGTAAAAATCTGGGATCAAAGACGACTAGTTTTACCCTCCACCTATTTCTTAGAGAAGCCTTTTCAAAACTGGACAAGAACCACAGGGGACATCACCGGTACAGTCTTTCTGTATACAGATTATACAATTTCATTTGAAGCCCTGAGAGCCGAGTTAGATAGAATTTTGGAAACCACTCCACTCTGGGACAAAAAGGTTAAGGTCCTTCAGGTTACTGATTCTAATGCCGACGTGGTGGAAAGTAGGATCTTGGTTTCAGCAAAAAATTCTCCCACTGCTTGGGATCTTCGAGTATTTGTGCGGGAGAAAATGATTGAATTTATTCAACGAGATTATCCCGACTCCCTACCTAAATCCAGAATATCCCTTCAATCAAACGCTTCGGCCTGACCGAATGAAAAAACTCTTTCTCCTTCTCGTCTTTATGTCAGCCATTATCCTGGTTTTATTCGGGTTGGCCATGATTTTGGAAATTCCCTTTCTCGGAGACGATGATAGCATCAAGGAGCTGAGTGGATCTCTGGCTTTTTCCATCGGTTCCTTTTTATTGGCGATAGACTTACTCCTCCCTGTGCCTTCTAGTCTAATCATGATAACCAACGGAGCACTATTTGGAATATTCTTTGGAACGCTAGCCTCGCTATTCGGCTCCTCTCTTTCCATGGTTTTCGGTTGGCTCCTTGGTAAATCAGGTCAAAGTTGGGTAGAGAAATTCATGGGTGCTGGAGGATTAGAAGAGGCTAAATCATTTTTTCAAAAGTGGGGCAATCTTGCCATCATAGTGAGCAGACCTGTTCCAGTTTTAGCAGAAGCCATTTCCATAGTATGCGGTAGTTTAAATTATGACTTTAAAAAAACTCTGCTATTCGGGATAATAGGATTACTACCCACTTGCATCTTATATGCTTATACCGGTCATCTAGCCTTGGAGATGGAGAGTTCTACCAATAGCTTCTTGCTAGTTATCGGTATGGCTGTCTTGGTGTGGATTATTGGGATGCTCTTTCGAAAGAGGGCTGAAAAGTTTAAATTCCAGAATAAGCCCAAATAGCCATTCTTTGAGCATGTTCAAATACTCATTTTTTAAAACCGGATTCGTTCTTATTACAATCATCTGTCTTTTTACAAATCACCTTGCCTTTGCTCAAGAGGAGGAAGAGGAAAATGAAGTGCCCAAGATAGAGTTGTCTGGATTCATAGATTTCTACTTCGGCTATGACTTTAATGAGCCCGAGGAAAAAAGAAGACTCCCATTCCTTTATAATCACACCTATCACAATTCCCCAACCGTCAATATTGCATTGATCAAGGCAAGTTATGAGGGAGATTGGTTTAGGGCATCTCTGGGTTTACAGCAAGGTACCTATGTAGAGAATAACCTGGAGCGAGAATCGGAATTCGCAGAATGGTTCAATGAGGCCAAAATTGGAATTGCACTTACAAAGGACAGGAATCTATGGCTGGATGTGGGAATTATCCCTTCACACTTAGGTGCTGGCAGCTATATCTCAAGCATTAACCCTACTCTCTCCAGATCCTTAATGACAGAAGGCACTCCTTACTTTTTGACTGGTGGTACATTAGGCTGGCAAGCGAGTGATCAGGTTTTTGTGGCAGTTTATGTGACCAATGGCTGGCAATTGATCCGCGGTCTTCCTGGGAATACCCTTCCGAGCTTTGGAACTCAAATAGTCTGGTCACCGTCAGAAAATACCAGCATTAACTGGAGTACTTTCACTGGGCCATCAGGGCCAGATGAAGATAGGCAAATGCGATACTTCAGTGACCTTTATGCCACTCTTAATCTCGGCACCAAGTGGATGATGCTTTTGGCCTTTGATGCAGGAACCCAAAACAACTCGGTGACTATTGGAGGAAGTGAAGGCTGGTACGGTGCTGCATGGATATTACAGAGAAAATTGGCAGAGAAGTGGAATGCTGCCGTGAGGGCAGAGTATTTTCACGATCCCTTTGGAATAATTGCTATTAACCAAAATGAAGATGGGCTAAAATCATCAGGCTTTTCCCTAAATCTTGATAGATCTTTTGGGCCAGGATTTCTCTTAAGAGCGGAAGGAAGATGGCTACTTAGCCCAGATAATCAATTCATCAAGGAAGGAAGCCCTGTCTCGGACAATTTCTTTCTCTTGACTTCACTGGCTTGGACTTGGAATTAACCCTAAAGTCAAACATGTATGAGAGCCTGATGTATATCCACTTACTTACTGTGGTTCCATGTGTTTTTATTGGTGCTTATTTACTTTTTACAAAAAAAGGGGGGAACATCCACAGACTGCTTGGGAAGATCTACATGAGCCTTATGGTCCTTACCGCAATCGTCGCTCTTTTCATGGAAGCCAGAGTAGGCCCAAAGTTTTTAGATCACTTTGGATGGGTACATCTCTTTTGTCTTCTGGTTCTTTGGACGGTGCCGACTGCCCTGATGGCAATTAGAAAAGGTAAGGTGAAGGTCCACAGGGGAAAAATGATCCGACTCTATATTGGAGCCATAATTATTGCTGGAGGATTTACTTTCGCTCCAGGACGCTATTTATACCAGCTCTTCTTTGGTTAATTTTTTTTCTTTCGGACTGTGATTTTTTGATTGGTCCTGCGAATCATAGGTAAAATTTGATCCTTATGGCAACTTACCAAAATACTTTATCCCAGAAGTTTCTCCAGCTAATGGAGAGCAATGCTGGCATAATATATAAGGTTGCGAAAACCTATTGCTGGGATGAGGAAGATCAAAAGGATTTAATCCAGGAAATCAGTATCCAGGCTTGGAGGTCCTTTCCAAAATTTGACTCTCAATTCAAGTTTTCCACTTGGCTTTATAAGGTAGCTCTCAATGTCTCCATTTCGCATCTACGGAAAGAGAAAAGTAGAAAAAGCAATATAGAGGAATTGGGAAGCCAGTATCAAGGCAATTCTGAGGATGTTTCACAGGAAGAGGAGCAAGTGAAGGCCTTGTATGATGCCATAGCTGAGCAAAGCCCCATAAACAAGGGTATCATGCTTCTATATCTGGAGGCAAAATCCTATGCGGAAATAGCCGAAATCATGGGGCTCAGCCAGACTAATGTGGCCACCAAGCTCAGCAGGGTCAAAGAAGAAATTAGACAAAAACTAAACCCATCAAAAAGATGAAAGAACAAGAAATTCAAGCTCTATGGAGCTCACAAAACCTAAAAATTGAAAAACTTATGTCCATGAATTCTATCCTTATGAAAGAATCCATGGAAAGAAAATCAGCTAAAGCCATGCGAGGTTGGTTCGCTGAGAAAATCCTCGGATTGGTAATCGCACCCTTCTATTTACTATTCTTAGGAAGTCTTTTAACGTTAGGATTTCAGTCAGGCAACTACCTGCAGAACTACTTCCTGATTTCCGTTGGGGTGATATTCTTAATCAACCTGAAAGTCTTCTCAGATTATATCAGACATCTCGTTTTATCAATGAAAATTGATTTCTCTGGACCCGTCCTTGAAATCCAAGAAAAACTGGTTGAGTTAAGAATGTCTTTAGTGCGAGGTATGAAAATTTGGGTTCTTCAGATTCCATTCTACACCACTTTCCATTTGAATGCCTCATGGTTTCCGCAAAATGCCAACCCAGTTTGGGTAGGAGTACAATTCCTCATTACTGGCCTATTTATTGGCGCAGCCATCTGGGTAATATGGACGCTAAGAACGAGTAACTTGAATAGTAGGAGTGCAAAATTTCTCATCTCAGCAGGAGGTGGAGACCCTTTGGATAAAACACTAAAGGTCCTCGAAGAAATTCAGGAATTTCAATAGGCCGAGAAAGGAACCATATCAACTTAACACCGAGTAAAATTCACTTGGTGTTTTTGCATGTATATATTTGCGAAAGTTTCTACAAACCAAGACCAATATCTTGCGTTAACCTTTCAAACATTTCATCATGAAAAAATTACTTCTCATTTGCTGCATTCTGTTCTTATTTTCTTGTGGAGAAGATGAAAGCCCTGATTTGAGTGGTGCTGAAGAGGCCTTGATTGTCACTCTAACTTCAGGGGACTGGGTTATTGATTTCTTTATCAGAGATGACATGGAAGGCACTGTAGAGTATGAGAATTTCATCTTTAGTTTCAAAGAAACTGGTGAGCTCGAGGCATCTATAAGCGGTCAATTAATCGAAAGCGGCAGTTGGAATACAGTAATTAATGGCGGAGCAATAATTATGGAAATAGATTTCTCGACCAGTGCCACACTAAGCGAATTAAATGATGACTGGTTTGTAGTTGCCTTCGGAGATCGAATCGTCGAGCTTGAAGAAGAAAATGACCTGGACAGCGTGGACGAAGACCGATTAATTTTTGTCCAGAGATAATAAGCCCTAAGTACAAGCTTATTAAAGGCTAAAATTTACTTATTCTAATCATAAATTATTTCAATGGTTTATTGAAAACCATCAGAAATATCTGTCGTTAAGAATCAAAAATCATTCACATGAAAAGGTTTCTGATTCTTATTTCTCTGCTAGCACTTTTCTCTTGTATGGAGGAGGAGACTCCTGATCCACTTCGAACCGACAACACTCTTTTTGATTCTCTTACATCTTCTCGATGGGCTATAACCCTTTTTGAAGACGAAGGTCAGGATGAAACCACGCTATTTGACGGCCTGTCTTTCACTTTTTTAACTAACGGACAGGTGGAAGTCTATCGGGACACACAGCTTTTGGATGTTGGAATATGGGAAACAGACTTCGATGACGGCAGGGCTGAACTTGAACTTGAGTTTACAAACCCTTTGTTCGAAGATCTTAGCGAGGATTGGTATCAAATAAGACTTACTCAGGGAAGGATTGATTTCAGGGAGGATAGTGGTGGCTCAGAAGATAGACTGAACTTTACCCGTCTGTAATTCTCCTCTAAAGATTTTCAACCTCCTTGAGGTAATACTCGGCCTGATCCAGTAGTTCTGATTTATTTTTCATTTTAGCGAGTGTTCGGTAGGCCATACCAATTCTTGGGTTCTTCTCCAATTTTTTCCGGTTTCTCTCATAAAAATGCCAATACAGACTATTAAAAGGGCATGCCCCATCTCCGGTTTTTTTAGAAGGACTGTATGCACACTGTGAGCAATAATTCCCTTGCTTCTTAATATAATTCGCTGAAGAGACATAGGGCTTTGTTCCTACTATTCCGCCATCGGCAAACTGACTCATCCCCCGCGTATTGGTAATTTCAACCCATTGAATAGCATCAATATAAATACCCAAATACCAGTCATCCACCTGATCCGGATCAATTCCTGCTAAAAGCATAAAATTACCCGTGACCATGAGTCGCTGAATATGATGAGCATAAGCATGGTTTAAGGACTGTTCAATGGAGTGTGAGAGACATTTCATTTTGGTTTTCCCAGTCCAGAACCATCTTGGCAATTCTCTCTTGTGATTAAAGAAATTCAGCTTTTCATATTCAGGCATCTTTGCCCAATACACGCCTCGCATATATTCTCTCCAACCAATTATCTGTCGAATAAACCCTTCCACTTGAGCTATCCCAATTTCATCCTGATTACTATACCAATAAGATTCGACCTTTTTGACTACCTCAAGAGGAGAAAGCATTTTGGTGTTTAAAGCAAAACTCAATCGGGAGTGAAATAGAAATGGATCCCATGTAGACAAGGCATCCTGATAAGTACCAAACATGGGTAACAGCTCCGCACAGAAATAGTCCAGAACTTCCAGACTTTCTTCTCTTGACACTGGCCACAGAAAAGATTCAGGGTCTACCTTTCCAATGGTTTCGATCCCAGCCTTCTGAATTTCTTCTAAGACCTTACTTACTTCTCTGGGATGAGTCTTAGGCTTTTTCAGCAGTTTATGGTCTTTGAGGGCTGACCTATTCTCCTGATCAAAATTCCATCGCCCTTGTATTGGTTGACTTCCTTCCATTAGGATGTCAAAATCTCTTCTCATCTGCCGATAAAAGCTTTCCATTAAATAGGTTTTCTTCCCATGGAAGAACTTTTCTAAAAAATCTCGAGTCGTGAGAAAATGCTCTGTTTCGACAGCATCAACTTCAATATTCAACCTTTCTGAAATTAAGCGTAGCTGCTGGTCAAGCCGATACTCATCTGGAAGCTGATATTCAAATTTGTCATAGTTTCCAGATGACACCTGATTCATAACGATTTGGTCCAGTGCCATTCCTGCTTCTTTTTCATTGATGTGGATATAAGACACTAGGTGCCCAAGATTCTTGAGCTCCTCGGAGAAATTCCGCATGGCTAGAAAAAACCCGATTACCTTTTGAATGTGATGTTTCACGTAAGCACTTTCCTGCTTCATTTCAATCATCAAATAGTGAACATTATTGTCCGCATGGTTGAACCAGGAATGATTCAGATTTAACTGATCACCAAGTATCAGGCGCAAGGTTTTTGGCATAAAAAATGGGACTTTATCAAATAAAGTCCCTTGATGGGCGAAAGTTTAAAAAAATCAGTACTTAAAGCAGGGCATTGACGATTTCCGTCCAAGTCCTTTTTTCGAAGCAGCTAAGAAGCTATACCTCAAACTGATTTCATGCGCACCTCCGGTATTCGCGTTACCCAATGAAGATAAGGTAAAGTCATGACTATATCCAACATCCAGGCCACCTCCTAATGAAATTCCTACCAAAGCAACTATCGACTCATGGTTTGGAGTATCCTGCTCGACGACTGGAATTCCTCTATACCAAACCCCTAAAACCAATGGCTGAATATTCACCTGTGCGCCTAAATCCAATTGCTGGAATGGGCCTTGATTCTTATAATTGAAGGCAAGAGTCATTTCCTTTCTCCCTTCTGTCTTGTTGAGGAAATTGGTTTGTGTTCCTCCAGATAAATCAAATCTAACTCCACCGTGAGCAGAAAGCTTAAGCGGCAGTTCACTCATTTCACCATCGAGGAAAGAAATGTTCGGCTGCGTAATGTGATGTGCCGAAACCCCAAACCACACATTTTCATTATTGAACATCATTCCGAAACTATAATCCATGAATTGATGCCTTTGGTCTTCTCCTAAGTTTTCTCCACTAAAATCACCTATCGCTCCAGTCTGATCATCAATCTGACTTCCAAAAATCATATCACCGAAATAGGCATCACGGTCCATATAGCTAGCCTGACCACCTACTCGAAGGAATGATCTGAACCCTAATCTTAGTCTGTATGCATAGGTCAATCCAATCTCAGATGTACTAAGATTTGCCATACTCTGATCTGTTTTATTGAAGATCAAACCAATACCAGAATTAGCTCCAAACATATAGTGATCCACATAAGCAGAGTAAGAATTGAACGATTGATCCAATCCAGGCCACTGATTACGATAGTTTATTCCTACCCTAGTCATCTCACTCGAACCTGTCATTGCAGGATTCAAGTACAAAGGAGCAGCATAAAATTGAGAATACTGTACGTCCTGAGCCTGGGCAGATAAGCCTAAAAACAAAAAGGAAATAAGAGTAAATATTCTACGCATACATTATCTGATTAAAGTGACTCCACCTGTTCGATGGAATGCCTCCCCTTCCAGGGTGCGATAAGAAATCTTATACAAATAGTTACCAGGAGGTGCCAGCTGCCCTCGGTGAGTACCATCCCATCCGGCCGCTTCAACTGAAGTTGTGCTGTAGATACGCTCACCCCAGGTATTGAAAAGATCCATGGAGAAGGAGCTTACTGATTTCACCTTCGCCTTAAACGTGTCATTGAGTCCATCCCCATTTGGTGTAAACGCATTAGGGATAACCACCATTTCTTCAGGGCTCGTCACCTGAACAATATTACTTTCCTGACTTGAACAGCCATAAATGTCATAGCCTGTGAGGACTACCTCATAGGTTCCTGATTTTGAGAATACATGGATTGGATCCTTATCTGAAGAGGAATTACCGTCACCAAATGACCATTCCCAAGCGATAAAGTCCTCTGAGATTTCACTTTCAAAAATGATCTCCTCGTCCACCTGAACTTCTGGCTCTGTGTTGATCTCAAGCTTTCTATACTCAAAATCCAATCGGCCTCTGGTGGATCCATAAGCAGGGAAATCAACTCTAGACTCTGTTTGGACTGAGCAACCTCCAGCATCCGTCACTGTCACTCTCAGAACTGTGCTCTGATCAAAGTTGATCTCTCTATTAGTGGCGCTGGACTGATTCCACTCTACGGTGTAAGGTTCTACTCCTCCCTCTATACTCACCCATGCGACACCTTCAACTGAACCTACCGCACAATCCACATCGAGTGTTGACTCGATCCTTGCTGTTAATTCTTGAGGGGCCTCTATGGCAAAATTCACTTCTACAGAACAACCCTCTTCATTTCTGGCTATTACTGTGTATTCACCAGGAATCAAGTCTTCTCGCTCAAGAGCACCTTCCAAGCCATCAGACCAAAGAATAGAAGTCGATTCAAAATCTCCGTCTAGTTCTAAAACAGCCTTTCCATTCTTGCCATTGAAACAAGCCACATCATGAACTTCAACCAATCTCAAGTCAAGATCCGCAGATGAGGATAGTGCAAAGCTCTTTTGAGTTTCACATCCTAATGCATCTATAATAGTGGCAGAATAGGTTCCAGCAGTAATGTTGAATAAACTATTTCCTGATTGTCCATTTGACC